>JAIYAG010000028.1 GCA_027489195.1 Burkholderiales bacterium
ACGCGCTTCAACGGCCAGGCGATCCTCGCCGGCAGCGCCGGCGCCCTGCAGTTCCAGATCGGCGCGAACAACGCCGCCACCGACCAGCTGACGATCACGACCACCAACATGGCGACCGCGGTGAGCATCGCCGCCATCACCGTGTCGACCGCCGGCATCGGCACGAGCACGGCGAACGCCAACGCGATGATCACCGCGCTCGACACCGCGCTGGACACGATCAACAGCGAGCGGGCGACCTACGGCGCGGTGCAGAACCGCTTCGAGGCGGTCATCGCCAACCTGCAGATCTCGGCCGAGAACCAGACCGCGGCGAGGAGCCGGATCGTGGACGCCGACTTCGCCAAGGAGACCGCCTCGCTCACGCGCGCGCAGATCCTGCAGCAGGCCGGCACCGCGATGCTGGCCCAGGCGAACTCGGCACCGCAGGGCGTGCTGGCCCTGCTGCGCGGCTGAGTCAGCGGCTCGCCGGTCCCGCGGCCTCGCCGCGGGACACGGCGATCATCAGCAGCACGCCGACGGCGAGCACCGCGACACCGACCCAGGCGGCGTTCACGCCGAGGAAGGTGTTGCCGCCGACGTAGCCCAGGCTCGACTGCAGCATGTAGGCGCAGGCGCCGCAGAACACCAGCGGCAGCACCGGATAGAGCGGGACGCGGAACGGCCGCGGCGTGTCGGGCTCGCGAACGCGCAGCACGAACAGGCTCAGCCCGGCGAGCAGGAAGAACAGCCAGAAGACCGGCGCGGTGTACTCGACCATCGTCGAGAAGCCGCCGCCCGTGGCCAGCCCCAGCAGCATCAGCGCCAGCGCGAAGCCGCCCTGCAGCAGCATCGCGTTGACCGGCGTGCCGCGGTCGTCGACCCATTCGCCCAGCCGCCCGAGCGCCGCCCAGTCCCGGCCGGCCGCGAAGTTGGAGCGGGCGCCGACGATCATCGTCGCGTTGATCGAGGTCAGCGCCGCGATCGCGACCATCAGCGAGATCAGCACCTCGCCGGTCTTGCCGAACACGATGCCCAGCAGGTCGGCCGCGACCGCCTGGGACTTCGCCATGCCGCCCAGCCCCAGCCCGGCGAGGTAGGCCCAGTTCGCGCCGAGGTAGAGCAGCGTCACCAGCGCGAGCGAGCCGACCATCACCGGCACCATGTTGCGCTGCCGGTCGCGCAGCTCGGCGCTGATGTAGGCGCCCTCGTTCCAGCCGCCGAAGGTCAGGAGCACGAACACCATCGCGAAGCCGAAGGCCGGCAGCGAGAACGCCGCCGCCGGCGCGACGGCGGCCGCCGCGGCCTGCGGCGCCGACGCGCCGAGCCCCTGCGTCGCGGCCACGATGCCTGCGACGAAGACCAGCACCAGCCCGCCGACCTCGAGCATGGTCAGCGCCACCTGCGTGGCCGCCCCCTGCTTCACGCCGCGCACGTTGAGCCAGGTCAGCGCGATGATCGACCCCGCCCCGTAGAGCGCCGCCGACCACGGCCCGAGCGGCACCACCTGGGTCATGTAGTCGCCGAAGACGAAGGCGAGCAGCGCGATGGAGCCGGTGGTGATGACCGAGAACCGGCTCCAGGCGAACAGGAAGGAGACGCGGCGGCCGAAGGCCCGGTGCAGGAAGTGGTAGTCGCCGCCGGCGCTCGGATAGGCGGTCGCGAGTTCGCAGTAGCACAGCGCGCCGATGATCGAGACGACGCCGCCGAGCACCCAGGCACCGAGCATCCAGGCTTCGCTCGGCGAGTTCATCGCGACCAGCGAGGGCGCCTTGAAGATGCCCGCGCCGATGACGATGCCGACGACGATCGCGATCGCCTCGCGCGGTCCGAGGGTCTCGCGCGGCGCGCCTTTCGGGGTGGGCTCGTTCATCCTGGCTCCTGCAGTGGGTTCGCCCGCCCGGTCCGGGCCGCCGGCGCGCGGCCCGCAGTATGCCTCGGCGCCGCCGCCGGGGCGCCCTGGCGCATCAGCGCGTCAGGGTTCTCAGGCCGGCCGGGTCGGCGACCAGGGCCACGTCGGCGCCCCGCCGGGCGAACAGGCCCACGGTGACGACGCCCGGCCACTGGTTGATCTCGGTCTCCATGCCGACCGGATCCGTGATCCGCAGGCCGTGGACGTCCAGGATCGGATTGCCGTTGTCGGTGGTGAAGCCCGCGCGCAGCCGCGCCTCCCCGCCGAGCTGCGCGCACCAGCGGGTCACCAGCCCGCAGGCCATCGGGATCACCTCGATCGGCAACGGGAAGCGCCCCATGACCGGCACCACCTTCGAGGCGTCGACGATGCACACGAAGCGCTCGGCCGCCGCCGCGACGATCTTCTCGCGGGTGAGCGCACCGCCCCCGCCCTTGATCATCCGCAGCTGCCCGTCGATCTCGTCGGCGCCGTCGACGTAGACGGGCATCGTGCCGACCGCATCGAGGTCGAGCACCTCGATGCCCTGCTCGCGCAGCAGTGCGCTGCTGCGTTCCGAGCTGGACACCGCACCGCGCACGCGGTGGCGCACGAGGCCGAGCTCGCGGATGAAGAAGCCGACCGTCGAGCCACTGCCGACACCGACGACCGCACCGTCGACGACGTGTTCGATGGCCGCGCGTGCGACGGCCTGCTTGAGCTGGTCCTGGTTCATCGGAGTCGGGTGTCGGGAGGCGGGCTGTGGGAGGCAGCAACGATCCGGTTCAGAGCCGCAGCGTGCCGGCCGGATCGTCGGGAAGGCTGCGACGCGCGGCATCGCCCGCGCCGGGCACCGCGCGCAGGGCCACGCCGGGGCCGGTGCGCACGGCCCCGGGCACGGTGCCGTCGAAGCGTCGCGTCCAGTCCGGCAGCTCATCCGCAGGCATCGGCCGGGCATAGAAGTAGCCCTGGACCTCGTCGCAGCCGAGCGCGCGCAGCGAGTCGAGCTGGGCGCGGGTCTCGACGCCCTCGGCGACGGTCGACAGGCCGAGGGCCTGCGCGAGCGCGGTGATCGAGCGCACGACGGCGCGGCTCTGGCCGCTCTCGCCGAGCTTGTCGACGAAGCTGCGGTCGATCTTCAGCGTGTCGATCGGCAGCTGCGTGAGGTAGGCGAGCGACGAATAGCCGGTGCCGAAATCGTCGAGCGCCAGGCGCACACCGAGCTGCTTGAGGCCCTGCAGGCTGTCGAGCGAACGCTTGATGTCGCGCATCACGCCGGTCTCGGTCAGCTCGAGCTCGAGCGTCGACGACTCCAGGCCGGTGCTGTCGAGCGCCTGCGAGACCGCCCGGGCGAGTTCGGGCTGCTCGAGGTGGCGCGCATGGATGTTCACCGACACCGTCGAGACCTCCAGGCCCGCGGCCTGCCAGCGCCGCACCTGCTGCAGCGCCTCGGCCACCGTCCATTCGCCCATCCGGAAGATCAGTCCGGTCTCCTCGGCGATCGGGATGAACTCGCGCGGCGACAGCAGCCGGTCGTCGCGCTGCCAGCGCATCAGCGCCTCGACGCCGGCGAGCCGACGGCTGCGCGGATCGACGATGGGCTGGTAGTGCAGCACCAGCTCGTGGCGGTCCAGGGCCTGGTGGAGCGCGGCCTCGAGGTCGAAGCGTTCGCGGTCGGCATGCCCGAGTTCGGCCTGGAACCGGCGCGAGCAGTTGCCGCCGAGGGACTTGGCCGCCGACAGCGCCTGCCCGGCCTGCGCCAGGAGCGCGTCGGCCCGCATCGGGACCGCCGTCGTCGCCAGGCCCACCGAGGCCCGCACCACGCAGTCCAGTCCGCCGCAGGTCAGCGGCCGGCTGAGCTCGGTCATCGCGATCTGCGCGGCCCGCTCGGCGGCGGCGGCGGTGCGCAGCGCCGGGAACAGCAGCGCGAACTCGTCGCTCGCCAGCCGGGCGAGCACGATCCCCGGCATGTTGCGGAAGGCCTGGCGCAGCCGGGTCGCGACTTCCTTGAGGGCTTCGTCGCCGGCGGCGGCGCCGAGCGTGTCGTTGAGCCGGTTGAAGCGATCGAGGTCGATCAGCAGCAGCGCCGCCGGCTGGGCCGGATCCTCGCGCGGCGCGTCGAGCAACTCCTGGGCGGCCGACAGGAAGCCCTTGCGGTTGAGCAGACCGGTCAGCGGATCGCTGCTGGAGAGTTCGCGCGTGCGGCGGGCCGTCTCGTGCGCGAGCAGCGCGAGGCCCTTGGCGCGGTCGAGCCGGCGCTGGCTGCTCGCCAGCTCGGTGCGCATCTGCGCGGCCGAGACGAGCTGCGCGAGACGTTCGGCCAGCAGCTTCCACTGCAGCGACTTGACGAAGAAGTCGGCCGCGCCCGCGGCGAACGCCCGCTCGATCGAGGCCTCGTCGTCCCGGCCGCTGAAGACCAGGATCGGTACCGGCAGCTCGCCGATGAGCGCCCGGATCCGCCGGCACAGGTCGAACCCGTTGCCGTCGGGCAGGATCGCGTCGAGCACCACCGCATCGGGCCGGACCGCTTCGAGCGACTCCAGCGCCCGGGCCACGCCCGGCGCCCCGTGCACGTCGATGCCGTGCTCGGCCAGCCCGGTCGCGACCAGATGCTGCCAGGCAGGATCGTCCTCGACGAGCAGGATGCGGAATCGCCGATTCGGCGGACGAAGGAGGGGCAAGAGCGGTCGGAGCGGGAGGTGGAGGGCCCGATCCTACCGCAGGTCGCCGGGGCGCAGGCGCCCCCCGCCCCCGGGATTCCCACGGGGGGGGACGCCGGCCACGCTCAGACGTAGTCGAACAGGCTCAGCTTGGAGATCTGCGCGTAGCTCTTCATCGCAGCCTGCAGCGCCGTCTGGTGCTGCGTCATCTCCGAGACCGCCTGCGCGAAGTCCACGTCGACGAGGTTGGACAGCCTGGCCTGGTTGTCGATGCTGCCGGTGGCGACGGCCTCCTCGTGGGCGTCGATCGCCTTGAGCCGCTCGCCGACCATCGTCCGGGTGTAGCTGAACCGGTCGAGCGCCCGGTCCACCGCCGACAGCGCCGTGTTGGCCGCGGCCGTCGAGACGCTCGAGGTGGCGTTCGGGTTCGACAGCGTGGCGATGGCCGTGTCGAGCTGCGCGAAGATGCTCTCGGTGCCGGTGGCGGTGCGGATCGCGGTGAAGTTCTCGCGGCCGTCGAGCGAGACCGGGTTGACCATGTCCTGGCCCACCTGCTGCATGCCGGCCGGCGGCGTGTAGACCGTCCCGGTCGAGTCGATCGGGGCGGCGACCGCGCCCTGGCCGCCGAAGATGAAGCCCCCGGTGCCGTCGCTGCGGTTGGCCACCGACAGCAGCTGGTCGCGGACCTGGCGCAGCTGCTCGGCGTACTTGGCCCGGTCCGCGGCGCCGGTGGTCGCGTTGCCGGCCGCCAGCAGGGACTCGCGTGCCGACTGCATCAGGTCGGTCGCGTCGCCGAGCGCGCTGTCCGCGCTGCTCAGCATCTGCCGGGCCTGCTCGATGGCGCGCTGCTCGGCGCCGAGCCTCGACTCGCGCGAACGCAGCCGCTCGGCCTCGGCGGCGGCCGCCGGATCGTCCGACGGCGAGTTCACGCGCCGCCCCGAGCTCATCTGCCCCTGGACCTCCAGCAGCCTGGACTGGCGCTCGGAGATCCCGTCGATCGCGATCTGCTGCGCGTATGCGGTACCGATCCTCATGTCCGTCTCCCGTCTGCGCCGATCAGCCCGCTGCCTCGAGCAGCGAGCGGAACATCTCGTTGGCGGCCGCGATCACCTTGGCCGCTGCCTGGTAGGCCTGCTGGTACTGCATCAGCCGCGCTGCCTCCTCGTCGAGGTTGACGCCCGACATCTCGTTGCGGGCGCGCTCGGCGTCGTCGTAGAGACGCTGGCTCATGTCGCCCTGCGCGCGTGCCGACTGCGTCCGCGAACCCACGTCGCCGATCAGCTCCGAGTAGCGTCCGATGATCGAGGCGCCGTCGGCCAGGGCGGCGTCGCCCAGCCCCTGCATCACGCGCGCGTTGCGGTTGTCCGCGGCCGGGTTCGGCGTGCCGGACACGCGCATCGTGTCGCCCGTTGCCGGGCTGCCGTCGAGCGTGAGCTTCCAGCCGTTGTAGGACAGCTGCATGCCCGGCGTATAGCTCAGTCCGGTCGGGTTGCCGGTGCCGGCGCCGGTCACCGAGAAGGTGTTCGGACCGGTGAAGGTGATGTTGACGGTGGCGGCGGTGGTCGCGCCGATCGTGGTGATGTCGAGCGCGGCGGCCCGCAGGTCGCCGCCGTTCGAGGCACCGGGCTCGGTGACGACCGGCATCGCGGTCGCGAGGCGCTGCTGGCTGGTGAGCAGCGAGCGCGCGCCCGAGGCGAACGCGGTGGCGCTGCGCACCAGGTACCGGTCGTTCGCCGCCGGCGCGCCGGAGCCGACCGACAGCGTGAGGCCGTCGAAGGTCTGCGGCATCGACGCGAAGTTGGTGACGACCCCGTCCGACAGCCGGGTGACCGCGTACTGCGTGCCGTTGAAGCCGATCTCGTAGTCGCTTGCCTTGAGCGCCTTCGAGTCGGCGATGGCGATCCCGAACTGCGCGTTGCCGACGTTGGCGACCGCGCCGGTCGCGGTGGGCGCGCCGAGCGCGAACATCGGCTGGCCCGCGCCGCCGCTCGCATCGAGACCGAGGGCCTGCTGCGCGTTGAACGCGCCGGCCACCGAGGCGGTGATCCGGCCGATCTGCGCACGGGCCGCGTCGATGTCCTCGTTCGAGAACTTCATCAGACCGGCGAGCGTGCCGCCGATCTGCCCGGCATCCATCGACAGGGTGACGCCGTTGCCGCGCACCACCGAGATCGAGCGCTTGGTGGCGTCCAGCGGATCGCTCGTCAGCGCCAGCTTCGAGGCATTGCCCGCGACGACCAGCGGCTCGCCGGTCTGCGAGGTCACGGTGATCATGCCGTCGGCGCCGAAGGTGGCGTTCGCGCGCAGGGACTTGTTCAGATCGCCCAGCAGCTTGTCGCGCTGGTCGAGCAGCGCGTTCGGCTGGCCGCCCGCACTGTTGGCATCGGCGATCCGGCGGTTGATCGCCGCCAGCGCATCGAGC
>JAIYAG010000106.1 GCA_027489195.1 Burkholderiales bacterium
GCGAACAGGCAGGTGTAGAGCCGGCCTTCGGTCGAGAGCCGGGCGCGCGAGCAGTCGCCGCAGAACGGCTGGGTGACCGACGAGATCACGCCCACCTCGCCACCGCCGTCGCGATAGCGCCAGCGCTCGGCGACCTCGCCGGTGTAGTTCGGCTCGACCTGCTCCAGGGGGAATGCGGCGTGGATGCGCTCGATCACCTCGCGGCTGGGCAGCACGTCGTCCATCGCCCAGCCGTTGGAGGCACCGACGTCCATGAACTCGATGAATCGCACGATGTGCCCGGTGCCGCGGAAGTGCGCCGCCATCGGCACGATCTGCCCGTCGTTGACGCCGCGCTTGACCACCATGTTGACCTTCACCGACGCGAAGCCCGCGGCGGCGGCGGCCTCGATGCCGTCGAGCACGTCGGCGACCGGGAAGTCGACGTCGTTCATCGCGCGGAACATCGCATCGTCCAGCGCATCCAGGCTCACCGTCAGGCGCCGCAGGCCGGCCTCGCGCAGCGCCCGCGCCTTGCGGGCGAGCAGCGAGCCGTTGGTGGTGAGCGTGAGGTCGAGCGGCTCGCCCGAGGCGCAGCGGATGGCGGCCAGCATCTCGACCAGGCGCTCGACATTGCGGCGCAGGAGCGGCTCGCCGCCAGTGAGGCGGACCTTCTCGACGCCGTGCGCGACGAAGGCGCGCACCAGGCGTTCGATCTCCTCGAAGCTCAGCAGCGAGGATTGCGGCAGGAAGGCGTAGTCCTTGTCGAACACCGACTTCGGCATGCAGTAGGTGCAGCGGAAGTTGCAGCGGTCGGTGACCGAGATGCGCAGGTCGTGCAGCCGGCGGCCCCGTGCATCGAGCAGGCGGCCGACCGGCGGCTGCGGCGATTCGGGCACGTGCGGGAGCGCCGCGTCATAGCGGTGCTCGGCGATGGGGATGACGACGCGTTCGGTCATGGGGCCGGGCGATTCTATCCCAGGGGAGGAGGGCGGGCCGCCTGCCGGGATCGACGACGCCCGGCACGCGTCGGGGCCGGAAACGATGACGCCCCTGCGCTCGCCGAGGCCGGAAACGACGCCGCCCCGGCGCTCGCCGGGGCGTCGTGTCGACCGGGGCCGTCGTCGAGGGCGGGGCCCCCGAGCGACGGCCCGCCCCGTCAGGCGTCGCCGGGCGGGTTCTGCGTCTCCACCTGCACCAGCGGCTCGCTCGCCGCGGCGACCCGGGGCTTGCGCACCCGCGGCGCGCGCGGCGCCGCCGGCGTGACCGGCTCGGGGTCGGCGGTCATCGCCGACGGCGCGGTCTGCACCCACTGCAGGCCCGCGCTCTCGACGACGGACTGCAGCGCGCTGGCGTCGATCGGCTGGGCCGCCTTCGCGGGCATCGGGCGCTCGTCGACCCGGGCCGTCACCGGTGCGGGCATCGGCGCCGGCGTCGGCGCGATGGCTGCCGGCTCGGCTGCGGGGGCCACCGCAACGGGTGCCGGAGCCGGCTCCGCCACGACCGGGACGACCGCGGCCGGCTCGATCGGGGCCTGGACCGCCTCGACGACCGGAGCGGGCACCGGGATCTCGACCGGCGCCGCGGGGGCGATCGGCGCCGCCGAGACGACCGGCGCCACCGAGACGACCGGCGCCACCGAGACGACCGGCGCCACCGAGACGACCGGCTCGACGGCCGGCTCGATGCGGGCCTCGACGGGCGTGTCCGCAGCGACCGCTTCGACCGCAGTGACCGCTTCCGCCGCGATCACCGTCGCCGGAACGGACGCTTCGACGGCCTCGGGCCGCCGATCGCCGTCGACGAAGGCGTCCGTCGGCATGGCGGCGTCGCTCGAGCCGTCTGCCTCCATGCCGTCCACCGAACCCTCCTCGCCCGGCGCGCGGCCCCGTCCGCGACCGCCACGACGGCGGCGGCTGCGGCGACGCGGTTCGTCGCCGTCGGCGGCGTCCGAGGGGGCCTCGGCATCCGGCGGCAGCCCGGTTTCCATCACCGCTTCCACGGCGACCTGTCCGTCGGCAGCCGCCGTCTCGGCCTCCACCGGACGACGCGGTTCGCGGCGGCGGCGCTGCGGCTCCTCGGCGCGGGCCTCGACGGCCACCGCGGCGGCACCGGCCGTTGCGGCAACGGCAGCGATGCCTGCGGCATCGGTCACCGCATCGGCCACGGGTGCCCGGTTCTCGTCGCGCTGCGGACGCTCGCCGGGGCGTCGCTCGCCCCGTTCGCCGCGCTCGCCTCGACCGCGGCGCGGCTCGCGCGCCTCGGCACCGACCTGCTCGGCCGGACGCTCGCTGCGCTCGCCACGGTCGCGACCGCGGCCTTCGCCGCGCGGCTCGCCGCCTTCGCGCGGCGGGCGGGCCTCGCGACCCTCGCGCCCTTCACGGCCTTCGCCGTTGCCACGGCCTTCGCCGTTGCCGCGGCCTTCGCCATTCCCGCGACCACGGCCGCCGCCACGACGCATGTCGTCGCGGTTGCGCCGGCCGCCTTCACCCTCGGGGCGTGCGCCCGGCTTGCCCGCTGCCGTGGCATCCGGTGCGGCGGCGGTCGCTGCCGCGGCCGCGGCCGCGGCCGCAGGGCGAACCGACTCGGCCGCCACGGGCTCGTTCGCCGCCTTGCGGCGGAAGAGGCCGAGGATCTTGCCGAAGAAGCCATCGGGCTCGGGCGCGGCGACCGGTGCCGGCGGCGCCACCGGCGCCGCTGCGACCGGCGCGGGCGCCTCGACCACCACCGGCTCGGGCTTGGGCGCCACCACCGGCGCGGGCTGGTCGGGCGTGATGCCCTTGACCATCGCTTCCTGCCTCGGCTTGACCGCCTCGAACTTCTTCTCGAGGTACTCGCCCTCGTCGGACGGACCTTCGGCGAGGCTGTAGCTCGACCGGTAGGTCGCCAGCCGCTCGTCGTCGTGGCGCAGGCGCTCGAGCTTGTAGTGCGGCGTCTCGATGTACTTGTTCGGGATCAGGACGATCTCGACCTTGACCCGGGCCTCGAGCTTCGCGATCTCGGCGCGCTTCTCGTTGAGCAGGTAGGTCGCCACCTCGACCGGCACCTGGGCGTGGACGGAGGCGGTGCTCTCCTTCATCGCCTCCTCCTGGATCACGCGCAGCATGTGCAGCGCCGAGGACTCGATGTCGCGGATCACGCCGGTGCCGTTGCAGCGCGGGCAGGTGATGTGCGTGCCCTCGTTCAGTGCCGGGCGCAGCCGCTGGCGCGACAGCTCCATCAGGCCGAACCGGGAGATCTTGCCCGCCTGGACCCGGGCGCGGTCGTGATGCAGGGCGTCCTTGACGCGCTGCTCGACCTCACGCTGGTTCTTGGCGTTCTCCATGTCGATGAAGTCGATGACGATCAGGCCACCGAGGTCGCGCAGCCGCATCTGGCGCGCGGCTTCCTCGGCCGCCTCGAGGTTCGTCCGGAACGCCGTGTCCTCGATGTCGGAGCCGCGGGTGGCGCGCGCCGAGTTGACGTCGATCGCCACCAGCGCCTCGGTGTGGTCGATCACGATGGCGCCGCCCGAGGGCAGCGGCACGAGCCGCGAGTACGCGGTCTCGATCTGGTGCTCGATCTGGAACCGCGAGAACAGCGGCGTCGGATCCTTGTAGCGCTTGACCCGTCCGACGGTGTCCGGCATCACGTGACCCATGAATTGCCGGGCCTGTTCGTAGATGTCGTCGGTATCGATCAGGATCTCGCCGATGTCCGGCGTGAAGTAGTCGCGGATCGCGCGGATGACCAGGCTCGATTCCTGGTAGATCAGGAAGGCCCCGGTCGAGGAGCCCGCCGCGCCGTCGATCGCACGCCAGAGCTGCATCAGGTAGTTCAGGTCCCACTGCAGTTCTTCCTGCGTGCGACCGATGCCCGCGGTGCGGGCGATCAGGCTCATGCCCGAGGGCAGCTCGAGCCGGTCCATGATCTCGCGCAGTTCCTGCCGGTCCTCGCCCTCGACGCGGCGCGAGACGCCGCCGCCGCGCGGGTTGTTCGGCATCAGCACCAGGTAGCGCCCGGCCAGCGACACGTAGGTCGTCAGCGCCGCGCCCTTGTTGCCGCGCTCCTCCTTGTCGACCTGCACGAGGAGTTCCTGGCCTTCGGCGATCGCATCCTGGATGCGGGCCTTGGACGCCTCGACGCCCGGCTTGAAGTAGGCCTTCGAGATCTCCTTGAACGGCAGGAAGCCGTGCCGTTCCTCGCCGTAGCTGACGAAGCACGCCTCGAGGCTGGGCTCGACGCGGGTGACGACACCCTTGTAGATGTTGCTCTTGCGGGATTCATGGCCGGCCGACTCGATGTCGAGGTCGATCAGCTTCTGGCCGTCAACGATCGCGACGCGCAACTCTTCCGAGTGCGTCGCGTTGAACAGCATGCGTTTCATCCAATATCTCCGACTCGCGCAACCGGCGTGGTGCGCGTGGCCAGCGGATCAACGCATGAATGCCGGTCTAACGCGTGGAGCGCGTCCGGCCAAAACGCCTCGGACCCGGGCAGCGTGCGCGCAGCCCGCGACCCGAAGGGGATCGGCGGCTTCGTGTGTTCACGTCGGGCGCTGCATGGGTGGTTGGATGGGCGAGGAGCCTGGGGCGCGGACGCCGGCGCCTGTGGCCGGCCGCCCGGGCCGGGCTGGCCTCGGGACTCGTTTTGTTGATTCTTGCGTCGGTTCCGCGCGCCGAACCATTCGGCGCCGCGCTTGTTCGTTCTGTTGCCTCGTCCGGGGCTCCATCGTCCGTCACCGCTACAATGCGGCGAGACGACCATTCGGGTCCGTCGGCTTCGCAACGGCGCAAAGTATAGCAAGATGAATGCCTTAGCGGCAAAACCTGAGGCGCCGTCTTCGACAGACCCGCGCCCGACACCCGACGTGCGGTACGTCACGATCGACGAGGCGCACGCGGGTCAGCGCCTGGACAACTTCCTGCTCGGGCAGCTCAAGGGCGTTCCGAAGAGCCACGTCTATCGGATCGTGCGCAGCGGCGAGGTCCGGATCGACAAGGGCAGGGTGTCGCCCGAGCATCGGCTGGCCATCGGGCAGGTCGTCCGGATCCCGCCGGTGCGCACCGCCGCCCCCGAGGATCCCCGTCCGGTACCCGGGCAGGAGTTCCCGATCCTCTTCGAGGACGACGCGCTGATGGCGATCGACAAGCCGTCGGGCGTCGCGGTGCACGGCGGCAGCGGCGTGAGCTTCGGCGTCATCGAGCAGCTGCGGGCCGCGCGACCGGATGCGCGCCTGCTCGAGCTCGTCCACCGGATCGACCGCGAGACCTCCGGCGTGCTCCTGGTCGCCAAGAAGCGGGCGGCGCTCACCGCGATGCACGACGCGATGCGTCGCGGCCACATCCGCAAGCGCTATCTCGCGTTCGCGCTGGGCGACTGGTCCGGGCCGCAGCGCGCGCTGCGCTACCCGCTGCACAAGTACGTCACCGCCGAGGGCGAGAAGCGGGTGGTGGTCCGGGACGGGGGGCAGGAGTCGGGCACGAAGGTCAAGGCACGGGCGCGCCTGATGCACCCCCGCTACGGCCCGGTCTCGCTGCTCGAGTGCGACCTGGAGACCGGCCGCACCCACCAGATCCGGGTGCACCTCGCCCATGTCGGCCATCCGATCCTCGGCGACGACAAGTACGGCGACTTCGATCTTAACAAGTCACTTGAGAAAGAGGGGCATAAGCGTATGTTCCTTCACGCTTTTCAAATGGTGTTCCGTCACCCGGCCGATCAGAAGCGCGAGGTCCGCCTCGAGGCGCCGATCCCGAAGGCGTTCGCGGCGTTCCAGCGGGCCTGCGATGCGGCGGTTTGACCTCGTCGTCTGGGACTGGGACGGCACGGTCGTCGACTCGACCGGCGCGATCGCCTACGCCATCATCGGCGCCGCCGGCGACCTCGGGCTGCCGGTGCCGTCCGAGCACGATGCCCGCTGGGTGATCGGCATGGGGCTGCTCGAGGCCATCCACCACGCGGTCCCGGCGATCCGGCGCGAACAGGTGCCGGCGTTCATCGAGCGCTATCGGGTGCACTACCTGCGCCGCGACGCGACGCTCAAGGTGTTCGAGGGGATCCCCGAACTGCTGCGCGGGCTGGA
>JAIYAG010000008.1 GCA_027489195.1 Burkholderiales bacterium
CCTGCTCCTGCTCCTGCTCCTGCACCCGCTCCGACCTACACCTGGACGCGGATCGGCGGCGAATACCAGGTGCTGACCGTGCCCGCGAACAGCGTGGTGCGATACGGCGTGTCGTCGACCGATCGGTTCATCGAGAAAGTCGCATCGGGATCGTTCTTCGCTGGAAACACGTACTTCGGCGGCGACCCGGCGGTGGGCTTCGAGAAGAACGTGTACCTGCGCTCCACACCGTGAGTCGCTGGCCCGGGTGCCACAGCACCCGGGCGACGTTCCTCGATCGACCGCTCCAGGTGCTCCGCCGCGCAGCCGACAGACCGCTGCAGCGGCTAAGCCGGCACTCGCCGACCCCTTGTCTTTACCGGAAGATTCGCCCAGTTTCTCGATTCCACCGAACCGAAATGATGGGCTGCATGCCCACTTTCGCACTGCATGCCGTCCGCTTGTCGGCCGACACTCTTCCGACGAGCGGCAGTCCGTCCACGCTCCCTCCTCTCTGAACCGGTCACGGTCAACGGACTGCGCATCGACCTCGGAGTCATGCGATGCGACCTCGGACGGACGCGAAGCGCGCCTTGCGCCTACACGTGCATCAGGTGTCGTCCGCCCCGCCGGACACGCCTTCGCACGACGCGGCGCGCGACACTGCTCGCGCAGCGCCGCTCGACCTCGCGATCGAGGCGAGGACCGGACGCTGCCCGGAGTCGCGGGCTCAGGCTCGCCAACGCCCTGCCCCCTGCTTGCCGGAACATCGACCGATGGGGTCTTCGACGCTTGCCGGACGGATTCGTCTGGCTCCCGCCGTGGTGCTGATGGCAGCCCTTGCCGGATGCGGCGGTGGGGGGGCACCTTCAGGCCCCCTCCCTGCCCCGACGCAGGCGGGTACGCCGAGCGTGCCGCCGCCCACCGCGTTGGGCGGCGATTCGGCCACGGCTCCGGCGCCCGATCCGTCCGGCACCTCGACGAACCCGCCCCCCGTCGCGCCCGGCATCGTCCTCGAGGGCGCGCCGCCCGCACCCGTGTCGACGTCATCGCTGCCGGCCACGCCGGCGCCCCCGCCGCCACCGCCACCGCCGCCCGCTCCGGGCATCAACTCGCCGCAACGCATCGGGGCCTGGAGCGCGCAGGCCGACTGGCCGCTGATCGCGATCCACGGCGCGCTGCTGCCGGACGGTCGCGTGATGAGCTACGGCTCGGATCGGGGCGGCGCGGCCACCGGCAAGTTCCACTACGACGTCTGGGACCCGTCGGGAGGCTTCGCCGCGTCCAGTCACCTGACGCTGCCGAACACCACGGGCACGGACACCTTCTGCAGCGCGCAGGTGCTGCTGTCGGACGGCACGCTGCTGATCGCCGGCGGCGACGTGTACATCGACGGCCGGACGATCAACAACGGCAACCCCGACACGATGCTGTTCGACCCGGTGCAGAATCGGGTCACGACGGGCGCACGCATGGCCCGGCCGCGCTGGTACGCCACGACCACCAAGACAGCGGACGACCGGATCTACGTGCAGGGCGGCCGGGACGGCGAGGACATCGTGGAAGTCCGCGAACCGGACGGGAGCTTCCGGACGCTCGCGGCGATCGATTCACGACCGCAGTACTGGTACTACCCGCGCAACTACTCGGCACCTGACGGTCGCATCTTCGGCTACGGGACCAACGGCGGCGCCTACTCGGTGTCGACGGCGCAGAACGGCGCCCTCCTCGAGCACGGCTACCTGCCGATCCCGATCCCCAGCAGCTCGTCGAGCAGCACGCTGTTCGCACCGGGCCGCGTGCTCCAGTGCGGCAGTGCCGACAACTGCTCGATCATCGACTTCAACGGCCCGTTCCCGGTGACCGCGCCGACCGCGAAACTCTCGGGCACCCGGGAATGGCAGACCGGCACGCTGCTGCCCGACGGCCGCGTTCTGATCACGGGGGGCGCGCGTGTCTGGAGCGACAGCGAGCTGATCGGTCCGAACACGACCGCCGAGATCTGGGACCCGCGGACCGGCACCTTCACCGTCGGCGCTGCGGCCGTGCAGCCGCGCATCTATCACTCGATCGCGCTGCTGCTCCCGGACGCGACGGTGCTGGTGGCCGGCGGCGGCGCACCGGGACCGCTCGCGCAGCTCAACGCCGAGCTCTATCGGCCGCCCTATCTCTTCTCGGACACCGCACCGGCGCGACGCCCGGTCCTCACCGAGGCACCGACCGTGATGACGCCGGGCGCCCCGCTCACGCTCAGGGTCGACGACGGCTCGCGGATCGCACGGCTGACGCTGGTCAAGACCGGCTCGATCACGCACAGCTTCAACCAGGACCAGGCCTTCGTCGAGCTGCCGTTCTCGAGGACTGGCAACACGCTGACGGCGACGGTCCCGGACAGCGGTGGCGACCTCACGCCCGGCTTCTACATGATCTTCGTGCTGGACGCGGCAGGCGTGCCCTCGGTCGCGAAGATCGCGCGAATGAACGTCGCGCCGACGCTGCCGCCGCGGACGCCGTGGACGCCGCTCGCGGGCGCGGCGGTCGGCGATCGCTTCACGCTCGCCTGCGCGGCGGGCGAGGTGCTGGCCGGTGTTCGCGGCACGACGACGGGCAGCGGCCTGGGCAGGCTCGTCCCGAGCTGCGTGCGTGCGGGCGCCGACGGCAGCTGGCAGGGCTCGCCGGCGGATTCCCGGGTCGGTGCCGGCGGCGAGGGCGGCACGTTCTTCTCGCTCGCCTGCCCGCCGAACCAGGCGGTGTCCGGCCTGCAGACGCGCGGGGACGGCCCGGTGTCGGCGCTGCAGCTGCAGTGCCGGCCACTGGACGCGGGCGGACTCGTGGTGCAGGCCGGCGTCGGCGCACCGACCACGCCGGTCGGCCCGGGCGGCGGCGCGCTGCAGCCGATGCGCGAATGTGCGGGGGGCTTCGCGGCCCGCGGTCTCTACGGCCACGCGGGCAGCTCGGTCGCGGGCGTGGGGCTGCTGTGCCGGCGGCCGGTGGACGCCATCCAGGCGAGCGCGGCCGCGGCCCGCTGACGCGGCCGCGTCAGCGCGGTCGGCGCACCGTCCGCCAGCCCATCACCAGCGCCGCGAGCGCGGCGGTGCCCGACATCGCGAACCACTGGAACGCGTACGCACGGTGCTTGTCCGCGCCGCTGCCCGGCTCGACCCAGTCGCGCGCCAGGCCATCGGGCAGCTCGGAGAGCTGACGCACGATGCCGTCGGCCACCGGCAGTCCCGACCAGCGCCGATAGGCGTCGGCCTCGTAGTGCTGCCACAGCCGCTCCCCGGGCGCCGCGTCCGGCTGCGCCGCGAGCACCATCGGCTGCGCGAGCGAGGCCTGCGCGAACCCCTCGACACGCACCGCCTCGGCCTGCACCGGCAGCGCGGGCAGCCGCGTGCGCTCGCGCGCGTCGCGGGCCACCCAGCCGCGCAGCACCATCACCCATGCGCCGCCCTCGAGCCGCAGCGGCGTGAGCACGTGGAAGCCGGCCAAGCCGTTGCGCGTGCGGTTGTCGAGGAAGACGCTCTTCGCGTCGTCGAAGCCCCCGACGAGCAGCACCCGCCGCCCGTCCAGCGAGGCCAGCGCGGGGTCCGACGCCGCCAGCACGACCGGCGCCGCCGCGCGGGCGGCGTCGCGCTGCGCCTGCAGCGCGTCCTTCTCGGCACCACGGCGCACCTGCCACTGCCCGAGCGAGGCGGTGAGCGCGACCACGATCGCCAGCGCGAGCGCGGGGATCCAGCGCGTCATCGTGCCGCCCCGGCCCGACCCAGGCCCCGACCCGGGCCCGGGCGCAGCGCACCCCGTGCGACAATCGGGGCCGTGAAGATCATCATCGCCATCGCATTCCTGCTGATCATCGGCAGCCTGGGCTCCGCCCTGTTCTTCATGATGCGCGACAAGGGCAAGACCCGGAACACGGCGCGGGCGCTGGGCTTTCGGGTCGGCTTCTCGATCCTGCTGTTCCTGTTCATCCTCGCCTCGCACCAGATGGGCTGGATCCAGGCCACCGGCGTGCCCATCGGGCCCCGCTGACCCGTCGATCGGACCGGGCGACGCCCGCTCCCCGCACCCTCCAGGAACACGAAGGGCCGCACGCGGCGGCCCTTTCCTGCTTGCTGCTGCGCCTGCGGGCCTCGCGGCCCGCAGCGGCTCACGTCACAGCCAGTAGACGATCACGTAGAGGCCCAGCCAGACCACGTCGACGAAGTGCCAGTACCAGGCGGCCCCCTCGAACGCGAAGTGGTTCTCAGGCGTGAAGTGCCCCTTCAGCACGCGGATCAGCACGACGAACAGCATGATCGCGCCGATCGTCACGTGGAACCCGTGGAACCCGGTGAGCATGAAGAAGGTCGAGCCGAAGATGCCGGACGTCAGCTTCAGGTTCAGGTCCTTGTACGCATGCATGTACTCGAAGACCTGGAAGCCCATGAAGACCTCGCCGAGCAGCACCGTCGCCGCCAGCCAGAAGGCCGTCGCGCTGCGCTTGTTGTCCTTCAGCGCGTGGTGCGCGAAGGTCAGCGTCACGCCCGAGGTCAGCAGCAGCGCGGTGTTGATCGTCGGGATCGGCCACGGGCCGATCGTCTGGAACGTCTCGATCGTGCCGGCCGGCCCGAGGTTGGGCCAGTTGGCGCCGAAGTCGGGCCACAGGAACTGCTTGTGGTCGAGGTCGCCGAGCCAGGGCATCGTGATGCTTCGCGCGTAGAACAGCGTCCCGAAGAACGCGGCGAAGAACATCACCTCCGAGAAGATGAACCAGCTCATGCTCCAGCGGAACGAGGTGTCGACGCGGAAGTTGTACTTCCCGCCCTCGGACTCGCCGGCGACCTGGCCGAACCAGCCGACCAGCATGTAGAACAGGATCGCGAAACCGACCAGCAGCGACCACGGCCCCCAGGGCGCGGCGTTCACGGTGCCGACCGCACCGAAACCCGCGAAGGCCATCGACACCGCGCCGACGAGCGGCCACTGGGACGGGGGCGGCACGAAGTAGTACGGTGCCGACGAATGCGCGTCTGCGCTCATTGTGGGTTCTCCCTCTCGAATCGAATGTCGTGTTGGGTCGCGTGCCGGCTCACTTGACCACCATCCGCACGATGGTGATCAGGGTGAGGACGAACACCGCGGCCAGCGCGATGCCCACGCCGATCACGACGACCGGATTGAGCTTCGCCATGTCCTGCTCGTGCGCGCGGCGCCCCCGCACGCCGAAGAACGACGAGGCGACGGCCTTGACCGTCTGGAGCAGCGACGCCTGCCGCTCCGTGGGGGCGGGCGCGGGCCGCTCGGGCCTGCCCTGCTCCGCCATCATCCGCCGCGCTCCTCGCGCGACGTGCCGACCTGCGGCGTGACGCCCGCGCCGACCTCGAAGAAGGTGTACGACAGCGTGATCGTGCGCACGTCGCCGGGCAGCTGCGGGTCGACCACGAACACCACCGGGAAGCGCCTCGTGGCGTTCGCGTCGAGCGCCTGCTGCTTGAAGCAGAAGCACTCGAGCGTGCGGAAGTACTGGGCCGAGACCCGCGGCGCGTAGCTCGGGATCGCCTGGCCGAACATCTCGCGCGACTGGGTGTTCACCAGTTCGTACTCGATGGTGACCAGCTCGCCCGGATGCACGTCCACCGAGCGCTTCTCGGGCCGGAACTGCCAGGGACCGTGATGGTTCGCGTCGAACTCGATGGTGACGATGCGCGATCGGTCGACCTGCGTGTTCTTCGCGAATTCGGCCGCGCTGGGGTCGACCTTGGTGAGCAGGTTGATCCCGGTGATCTCGCAGATCTTCTTGTACAGCGGGACCATCGCGAAGCCGAAACCGAACATCAGCGTGGCGAGCACCGCGAGCTTGCCCAGCGTCTGCAGGTTGAAGCGGCTGCGAGCGTCGGCGGGGCGGCTCATCCGAACAGCACCCGCTTGGCGATCACGCCCGCGAAGAACAGGACCGCGATCGACAGCAGCACCAGCGCCGTCCGCATGTTCGCGGGCTTGCGCGGGCTGATCTCCCGATCGTCGGTCATGCTCGTCTCGTGCCTCGGCGGTGCCCGACCGTCACTTGACGGTGGGCGGGGTCTCGAACGAGTGGTACGGCGCCGGCGACGGCAGCGTCCACTCCAGGCCCTGCGCGCTCTCCCAGACCTGCGGGGTCGCGGGCTTGCCACCCTTGATGCACTTCAGCACGCAGGCCAGGAAGATCAGCTGCGACAGGCCGAAGCCGAGCGCGCCGATCGAGGCGACCTGGTTGAAGTCGGCGAACTGCATCGGGTAGTCGGCATAGCGACGCGGCATGCCGGCCAGCCCGAGGAAGTGCATCGGGAAGAACGTGACGTTGAAGGTGATCAGCGAGGCCCAGAAATGCAGCTGGCCGAGCTTCTCGTCGTACATGTGGCCGGTCCACTTCGGGATCCAGTAGTAGACCCCGGCGAACAGCGCGAACAGCGAGCCCGCCACCAGCACGTAATGGAAGTGCGCCACCACGTAGTAGGTGTCCTGCAGCTGGATGTCCACCGGCGCCATCGACAGGATCAGGCCGGTGAAGCCGCCCA
>JAIYAG010000321.1 GCA_027489195.1 Burkholderiales bacterium
CGTCGAGGACCAGCTCACGCTGCTGCGGGCCGCCTCCGAGCAGATGAAGGTCCTCGCGCGCGAGGGCAAGTGCTGGGACGTGGCGGAGAAGGAGTTCAAGCTCTCGGGCTACGAGAACTGGCCCGGCTACGCGAACGGCCTGCCCTTCATCGCCCGGCGCTACTGCGGGCTGTGGGGCCGGGGCACCTGAGGCGCCCGAGACGACTGCCTGCCACGCCAGCCAGGCTCAGGCGTGATCCGGCGCCCTGGCAGGCGGCAGCCCGGCTCCCGGGCTATGCGGGGGTTGCGCGATGCGCGGCGGCGCCCGCCGTGCGACGCGCTCGACGGGCCGCGATGCCGCCGACGGCGGCGAGTCCCGCGAGCATGACCAGCCAGCCTTGCGGCCCGGGAATGGGCGCGACCCGCGTGAGCATGACGCCGTTGTCCAGACCGCTCCAGTCGCGCTCCTCGCAGCACGGGTACTGCAGATAGCGGCTGAAATAGAACGAGCCGTCCACGACCCATGTCGCACGGCTCAGCAGCATCAGCCCGGCGTAACTGCCGGATCCGATGTCGTACCGCACGCCCACCCCCGTCATGACGAACGGGCCTTTCGGAAGGCCGTAGTCGAGTGTCAGCGTGAAGGTGGGCCCGAAGGACGACAGCAGGGCGACCAACCCCGGATCGTCGACCTCGGTCTCGAGATCGCGTGTCCCCGGAAACGTCGTCGCGATGCCTGCGCTGCCGTTCAGGAGGCGCGTGAGCTGCGGCTGGGTCGCGATCGACCATCCGGAGTACGGCGCGCCCACCCCGATCTGAGCGAGCATTCCGTTGAACGACTGCCCGACGGTCGCCGACGGCTTCAGCCATTCGTACCCGGTCGCCAGGTCGCGGACGATGAGGCCGTCGCCGGGTGCCCGCCAGTCGGCCACGCTCAATGCGGCATCGGCGTGCGCCGACACCGACAGCAACATCGCCAGCCCGAGTACCTGTTGTGCCCTGCTCATGCTCAACCCCGATTGCGTCGGCCCGTGTGGATGCCGCAGGCACGGTTATAGGTCTGGTGGCGTTGCACGGCCATGACAGATCCGCCTGCGCACGCGGCAATCGGGCCGCTCCCGATCCCGGCGAGCGGCCCGAGGGCCCGGCCACCCGCGACAAGCGGTCGCGAGTGCCGTCCTGCCCTGCCCGCGCTACTGGCAGCCCTGCCCCGGCGCCACGCCCGGACACGCCAGGAAGTTGGACTGCAGGCCCGAGCCTTCGGCGTTGCGTCCGCCCAGGGTCAGCATCCGGAACCCGTCGGCCACGAGTGGCGTCGAGCTGTTGACGAGCGGGATGGTCACCGAGGCCGCGCCGGGGCGTACGGTGCGCACGCCGATCCGCGCCGGCGAATCGCCGCCGCAGGCACGCTCCGAGCAGACGTAGGACTCGGCGATCCCAAGCCCGCCGCGGGGGAGGGTCCAGGCCGCGGCGAGGCTGCCGGTGGCCGAGCCGGCGAGCACCAGGTCCTTGAGCGCGGACGCGGTGGCCGGCGTCAGGTCGGGCCAGGGCAGCGAGGGCATCGCCGACCACACGGGCGGTACACCGGCGACCTCGACCTCGAAGCGGCTGCGTCCGTCGACCTGGAAGGCGGCCGTGCAGGCCGCGTCGGCGTACAGGTCGACCTGCACGGTGCGTCCGCCGCGATAGAAGTTGCGGATCACCGCATCGCCTTCGGCGCCCTCGGGCAGCGCGATCCAGCTGTCATCGGTGCTGCGCGTGGTGCCGACGGCGGCATCGACGCTGCGCAGGTTGCTGAAGCTGTCCTGCGTCCACAGCGACAGGCGATCGGGCGTGCCGCTGCCGTGCCGCTTGTAGAAGCCCACGGTGACCGCGGCGCCCGCGGCGTCGCGCTGCGAGACCTTCGCGCATGCGAGCCCGTCGAGCGCCGGCACCTCGAAGGCGAGCGCGCGCGTGTACTGGTCGACGACCGCCGGGCCGTCGACGCGCCGGTCGCGCTGCATCTTGGCCTCGGCACGGATCGCGACCACATCGAGGTCGCCGACGAAGCGCCAGGTGCCGCCGGTGTAGGTCGCGCCCATCCCGGCGCCCACCGCGCTGACTTCGCCCTCGGGCGAGCGCAGCGCGAAGCTCACACCGCAGACGGGTGCCGCGCGGCTGAAATCGCAGCGTCCGAGCTTCGGACTCACCATCGTGGAGCCCCACATCGGCGACTGGCCGTCGTCCCCGGACCCGAAGTACTCGCACAGCGCCTGTGCGACGGCGTCGGGGCCGACCATCGGAGCGCCCGACCCCATCGTCAGTCGCGCGTCCGCGGCCAGGCTGCGGCGCAGGCCGGTCGATTCGGCGGCGCAGGCCGACGCGCCGGCCAACGACGCACTCATGTTCCTGAACAGCGTCTCCAGACCGGCCAGCGGCAGCGCCGCGGCCTTGGGGTCGAGCGCGAGCGCGCCCATCGCCGTGCCGCCGCTCTCGAGGTAGAGGTTGCCGGACCCGAGGCGCGGCGAGATCTGGACGAAGGACTTGCCGTCCTCGCCGACCGACACGCCCACGGCATCGAGCAGGCGGTCGTAGCCGCCGCGGCTGCCGGCATCGAGCGCGCCGGTGACGAAGTCGAAGTCGGCGGGCAGACCGGCATCGGCGAGCAGCGCGGCGAGGCCCGCGCGCATCGCATCGGACACGGTGCCGGCCCCCGCGGCGGAGGCGGAGCCTGCGAGTCGCAGCACCGCGTCGGTCAGCGGCGTCACGTTGCCGGTGCCCGCGGACTGCACCACGGAGCTCAGGCAGGTCCAGTCGCTGCCGGCATGACCGCAGGCCTCGAGCGTCCACGGTGCCTTGCCGGTCAGCGCCACGCCGGCGTACCGGCCGTCGGCGCCCACCGCGAGCCCCGACACCACCACCACGCCGTCGGCATCGACGATCTTCAGCGTCGCGCCCGACATCGGCGCGCCGACCGCGACCGTGCCGGCAAGCGTCGATGCCTCGACGGAGGCGGGCGTCGCGGCCCCGGTCCCGGCGCTCGCGGCCGGGTCGGTGGAACTGCTGCATGCGGACAGCGCGGAAGCCGCCATCACGAGGGCGATGCGGGCAACGGGCATCGCCCGGGAGGTACGTCGATTCAGGGTCATGGGAACCGTCCGCAGGCGTAGGAGGAGGTGCCTGGGTTTCGGCCGAGTCGGCGGGCTCCTGAAGCGCAGGGCGACCCGCGGGACTGCAAGACGGAGGGATGGTGCCGCATCGACAAGGATCCGGAGACACTACGTGCTTGCCACAATCGGGCTGACCACAGGGCGCGGTGCCCGAAGGGCGTGCCGCTACGATGTCGGCTCGAAGCGAGGAAGAGCGAGCATGACCGACCGCGAAACACCCGGCGCCAAGTGGTTCCTCGAGGACAAGGCGCGCCGTGAGAAGGAAGCCGCCGACACGCTGCGTGCGGCGCAGCGCAAGCGGCTCGACGAGCTCAATCGCGCCCGCGCCGAGCAGGCGCAAGCCCGCCAGGACAGCTTCGCCGCGCCGCAGGACGCGGCCGCCGAGGAGCGGGCGCTGATGGAGCGGATCCTGGCCGAGTCCGATCCGCGCGCGCGGGAGCGGCTCGAGGCGGCGCTGCGCGTGCTGCGCGAGCGCCGGCAGCGCGACGCCGGGCGGGCCGCGAAGGGTGCGGGGCGGCGCACGCGCTGAGCCCCGGGGGGGCGGCCTCGCCCGGGCGGCCTGACCCGGGTGGCCTGACCCGGGCGCCCGGGCCCCCGCGCATCTTCAATCGCTCCTTGCGGGCGCGAAAGAATCGCTTGCTTGTCCGGACGCCCCGGCCTCGGGAGACTGCCGCACGCGCAGTACCGAGCGCGACGGCATCGCCCGAAACGAGACTGGAGACGACCCCCATGCACGCATCGCGCCGCCGACTCGTCGGCCTCGCCACCGGCAGCCTCGCGCTGTCCGCCCTGCCCGCCCGGGCCCAGACCCTTCCCGAGACGGCGCGCATCTTCGCCGGCTTCGCGCCCGGCGGCACGGTCGACGTGACCGCACGGCGCGTCGCGGACCGGCTGCGCGACGTCCATGCGCGCTCGGTCATCGTCGAGAACCGCACCGGCGCGGGCGGCCAGATCGCGCTGTCGGCGCTCAAGGCGGCGGCCCCCGACGGGCTGACGATCACGCTGACGCCGATGTCGATGCTGGGCATCTACGCGCACACCTATCGCAAGCTGCCCTACGACCCGATCGCCGACTTCCTGCCGGTGTCGCAGGCCGTGCGCTTCGACTTCGGCTTCGCGGTCGGGCCGCTGGTGCCGGCGACGGTGAAGACGCTGGGCGAGTTCGTCGCCTGGGCGAAGGCGAATCCGAAGGACGCGAACTTCGGCAGCCCGGCGGCGGGCTCGGTGCCGCACTTCGTGGGCGAGCTGTTCGCACGCAGCGCGGGCCTCGCGATGAACCACACGCCGTATCGCGGCACGCAACCCGCGATCCTGGACATGATGGGCGGCCAGGTGGCGGCGGTCTCCGGCCCGATCGGCGAGTTCCTGCAGCACCTGTCGACCGGCCGCGCGCGGCTGCTCGCGAGCTCCGGGGCGACGCGCAACCGCTTCGCGCCGAACGTGCCGACCTTCGCCGAGCAGGGCTTCCCGGGCATCGTCCACGACGAATGGTTCGGGTTCTACGTGCCGGCGAAGACGCCCGCGGACACCGTCGCGAAGCTGTCGACGGCGATCGCCGCGGCGCTCGCCGCGCCCGAGGTGCAGGAGTCGCTGGCGACGATGGGGCTGGAGGCGAAGGCGTCGACGCCGGCCGAACTGGCTGCACTGCTCAAGCGCGACAGCGACCGCTGGGCGCCGCTGATCAAGGCGATCGGGTTCACGGCCGAGTCCTGAACGAGCGCCCCGCCACGCGCCGGCAGCGGGCGAGGCGCCGACGGCGTCCCGCCCCTCAGCCCGGCGGCACGCTCGGCAGCCCGTCCGCCCAGCCCGGCAGCCAGGCGGCGAGATGCTCGGCCACGCCCTCGGCGGCCGGCGACAGCGGCCGGTTCGCGCGGCGGTACAGGCACACCTTGCGGATGGTCTCGGGCTCGCACACGCGCCGCATGACCAGGCCCATCGACGCGGCGATCACGCTCACGTAGGCGGGCGCGAGCGTGGCGGCGAGGCCCTGGGCAGCGGCGCCGAGCGCGGTGGTGACGTTGTCGACGATCTCGACCGGCATCACCCGGGTGTCCTCGGGCTGGGTCAGCATCATCTGCGCGACGCTGCGCTCGTGGTCGCGGCCGGCGGACACCAGCGCGTGGCCGGGCAGGTCGCGCCACACCAGGGTCGGCCGCGCGGCGAGCGGATGCGCGGGCGAGCACCACAGGACCCACGGGCTGTCGAAGAGCGGCGTGCGCAGCACGTCGTCGCCCACCGACCGGTCGGGGCCGACGGCGAGCTCGACATCGCCGGCGGCGACCGCCTCGACGAGCGCATCGACCGCGACGTCGTGGATCCGCACGCTCACCTTCGGGTGGGTCGTCCGATGGGCCCGCACGGCGGCCGGCAGCGCGGTGGCCGCGAGCACGAGCGGCGCGCCGACCCGCACGAGGCCGGTGGCGCGGTTGCGGATGTCGGCGGCTGCACGTTCGGCGGCCTGCACGTGGCGCAGCACGGTCTCGGCCGCGTTCAGGTACTCGCGTCCGGCGGTGGTCAGCGACACGCTGCGGGTGGTGCGGTCGAAGACGCGGAACCCCAGATGGCTCTCGAGCTCGGCGACGAGCTGGCTCACGGCCTGCGCGGTCAGCCCGAGCCGGCCGGCGGCCGCGCTGATGCCGCGGGCCTCGGCGACAGCGACGAAGGCCTCGATCTGGCGGACGGTGAATCGCGTCAGGGACATGGGCGTCGCAGGGTAGCCGGATCGCCGGCGGATTCTCAAGCCGGCCTTTCGAGCCGCCGTGGATTGATTGATTGTCGGCGGCGCCCTCCGACCGGATACTCCGGGCCCAGCGCCGGCGGCGATCGTACCGCCGAACGCCCCGCGACCGCCGGCCCGACCGGCCGAACCGACGGGACCGACGCGATCCGGAACCGACCCGAGGAGACCCCCATGCTCGCCCCCGCCCTCCACGCCTCGCTCGCCGCCGAGCTGCGCACCGCGGAACGCACGCGCGTCGCGGTCACGCAGTTCTCGCGCCGCCATCCGACGATGACGATCGAGGACAGCTATGCGATCCAGCGCGAATGGATGAAGCTCGAGCGGGCCGACGGCCGGCGCGTGATCGGCCACAAGATCGGCCTGACCTCGCGGGCGATGCAGATCGCCTCCCAGATCACCGAGCCGGACTACGGCACGCTGCTCGACAGCATGCTGCTGCGCGACGGCGGCGAGGTCGAGGCCTCGCGCTACCTGGTGCCGCGGCTCGAGACCGAGTTCGCCTTCATCCTGGCGCGCCCGCTGAAGGGCCCGAACACGACCCTGATGGACGTGCTGAACGCCACCGACTGGGTGGTGCCGGCGCTGGAGCTGATCGACGCGCGCATCGAGCAGTTCGACCGCGAGACCCGTGCGCCGCGCAAGGTGTTCGACACCATCGCCGACAACGCGGCCAACGCCGGCATCGTGCTCGGCTCGCGCCCGATGCGGCCCGACGCGGTGGACTGGCGCTGGGCGGGCGCACTGCTGCACAAGAACGGCGTGATCGAGGAGTCGGGGCTGGGCGCGGCGGTGCTCAACCATCCGGGTAACGGCGTGGCCTGGCTCGTCAACCGGCTGGCGCCGTACGACGACGGGCTCGAGGCCGGCGAGATCGTGCTCGGCGGCTCGTTCACCCGGCCGATCGGCTGCGCCGCGGGCGACACCATCCATGCGGACTACGGCCCGCTGGGATCCATCTCGCTGCGTTTTGTCTGACCCGAGGAACCCTGCCATGAACCGCATCGACGTCGCCGGCGTGTCCGTCTCGCCCGACCACTACATCGGCGGCGTGCGCGTCGCCTCGGACGAGACCTTCGAGGACGTCTGCCCGATCGACCAGCGCCCGCTCGGCCAGATCGCCGAAGGCACGGCCGAGCACGTGGACGCGGCCATCCGCGCCGCCCTCCACGCGTTCCCGGCGTGGTCCGCGCTCACCGCGGCCGAACGCAAGCCCTACCTCGACCGGTTCGCCGAGGAGATCGGCCGGCGCGCGGACGCGTTCTGCACGCTGGAGAGCACGGACGCGGGCGTGCTGCTGTCGCGGATGCGGCACGGCGTGGTGCCGCGGGCGATGCTCAACATCACCTGGTTCGCGAACCATGCGCTGTCCCTGCAGGACCGCCCGATCGAGACCGAGCAGGCGCGCCACCTCGTGCGCCACGATCCGGCCGGCGTGGTCGCGATTGTCACGCCGTGGAACGCGCCGCTGATGCTGTCGACCTGGAAGCTCGGGCCGGCGCTGGCGGCGGGCAACACCTGCGTGCTCAAGCCGCCGGAGTGGGCGCCGCTCACCTGCTCGCTGCTGGCCGATGCGGCCGATGCCGCCGGCTTGCCGCCGGGGGTCTTCAACGTCGTGCAGGGCGCGGGGGCGACCACCGGCGCGATGCTGGTCGGCGATCCGCGCATCGCCCGCGTGTCCTTCACCGGCAGCGTGCCGACCGCGCGGCGCATCGCGCAGGCCGCGGGCGCGAACCTCGTGCCCTGCAGCCTGGAGCTGGGCGGCAAGAGCCCGTTCATCGTGCTCGAGGACGCCGACGTGGAGGCGGCCGCGGCCACCGGCGCGCTGATGTACCGCAACGCCGGACAGGTGTGCCTCGCGGGCACGCGCTTCCTGGTGCACGAGGCCGTCGCGGAGCGCTTCGTCGAGGCCCTGCGCGGGCAGGTCGCCAAGCTGAACGTCGGCGATCCGCGCGAGCCGGGCACCGAGGTCGGGCCGGTCATCCATCCGCGCCAGGTCGAGCGCGTGATGGGCTTCGTGGAGCGCGCGGTGGCGGGCGGCGCGACCGTGCTCTGGGGTGGCGGGCGGCATCCGTTCGGCGCGCAGTACCTGCAGCCGACGATGCTCGCCGACGTCGAGCAGTCCGACGAGATCGTGCAGCACGAGGTGTTCGGCCCGGTGCTGACGCTGCAGACCTTCGGCAGCGACGACGAGGCGATCGAGATGGCCAACGGCACCGAC
>JAIYAG010000532.1 GCA_027489195.1 Burkholderiales bacterium
CACCTCGTCGGGGGTGCCGTGCCGGATGGTCTTGCCGACGTCGAGCGCGGTGACCCGGTCGCAGACGCGGAAGACGAAGTCGGTGTGATGCTCGACCAGCAGCACGCCGACGCCCGCGTCGCGCATCGTGCGCACGATGTCGCCGAGGTGATCGATCTCGTCGTTCGACAGGCCGCCGGCCGGCTCGTCGAGCATGATGAAGCGCGGGCGCATCGCCAGGCCCCGCGCGATCTCGAGGAAGCGCTGCTCGGCATGCTCGAGCAGGTTGGCGCGACGTGCGATCGCATGGCCCAGGCCGATGCCGTGCAGCAGCTCGGTCGCGCGCTCGCGGACCTCGGCGTCCTCGCGGCCGGCGCGCGGCAGGCCGAGCGCGGTGTCGAGGAAGCCGGCGCGGGCGTGCACCCAGCCGCCGAGCATCGCGTTCTCGAGCACCGACAGCGTCGGCAGCAGGCGCGGCTTCTGGAAGGTGCGCGCGATGCCGAGCGTGGCGCGCCGCTGCACCGAGGCCGTCTCCAGCCGCTCGGCGCCGAGCGTCACCGAGCCGGAGCTCGGCTCGTAGTAGCCCGACAGCATGTTGAGCATCGTCGTCTTGCCGCTGCCGTTCGGGCCGATGAGCCCGTGCACCTCGCCGGGCCGCAGCTCGATCGACACGTGGTCGAGCGCGACCAGCCCGCCGAAGGTCTTGGTGACGTCGACCGCGCGCAGCGGATCGCCGCCGTGCGCGGCCGCCGCGCCGGCGGGCGCAGCGGAAGGGGCGAGGCTGCTCATCGCCCCTCCCGGATCGCGCGGGCGAGGCGCGGCAGATCGGGCCGCACCGGCACGCTCTCGAGCTTGCGCGGCCGGAAGCGTTCGGCCAGCACCTCGAAGAGCCGGCCGATGCCCTCGGGCACCACCAGCACGACCAGCAGCAGCAGCAGTCCGTAGAAGAAGTTGCCGAGCTTGGCCAGCGGCGAGACCAGCTCCGGCAGCGCGGTGAGCACCACCACGCCGAGGAAGGGCCCCAGGATGCTGCCGCGCCCGCCGATGATGATGCAGACGAAGAAGAACATGCTGAGCTCGAAGTGGAAGGTGTCCGGCGTGATGTAGCTCTGCAGCGAAGCGAACAGCGCGCCGCCCACGCCCGCGGCCACGCCGCTGAAGAGGAAGGCGACCAGCTTCGCGCGGAACACCGGCACGCCCACCGCCTGGGCGGTGACCACGCTGTCGCGGATCGCGATCAGCCCGCGGCCCTGCATCCGTCGCGCGACGTTCCAGGTGAGCCAGGTGACGACGGCGGCGGCCGCGGCCACCAGGTAGTAGAAGCCGGCCGGCGTGTCGAAGGGCGCCGGAAAGCCCGGTACCGCCAGTCCGATGCCGCCGCCGGTGAGCTCGCCCTGCGCGAGCACGAACTCGCCGACGATGAGGGACACCGCCATGGTGGCCATCGCGAAGTAGAAGCCCGGCAGCCGCAGCGACGGCAGCCCGAGCAGCAGCCCCGCGAAGCCGCAGAGCGCGCCAGCCCCGGCGACCGCGAGCGCGGGATGCACGCCGGCCTTGCCCGCGAGGATCGCGAACGCGTAGGCGCCGATCGACAGCAGTCCGACGTGGCCGATCGACAGCTGCCCGCTGTAGCCGATCACCAGGTTCAGCCCGCCGATCAGCACCCAGTAGGCGGCGATCAGCGTGGCCAGGTGCAGCTGGTACTGGTCGCCCGCCCACAGCGGCAGCGTGAGCGCCGCGATCGCGAAGACGACGGAGACGGCGATGCGCTTGGTGTCCATCGGGCGCCTCCTCAGACCGGCCGCACGTTGCGCGAGCCGAGCAGCCCTTCGGGCCGGACCAGCAGCACCACCATCAGCAGGCCGACCGCGATCGTCTGCTGGTACTCGCCACCGAAGAAGTAGCTGGCGAAGGTGTTCAG
Source organism: Burkholderiales bacterium (assembly GCA_027489195.1). GTDB lineage: Bacteria > Pseudomonadota > Gammaproteobacteria > Burkholderiales > Burkholderiaceae_E > UBA4615. Next base: position 1,901 of record JAIYAG010000532.1, read on the forward strand.
CAGCCCGAGCGCGAAGCCGCCGATCAGCGCCCCGGTGTTCGAGCCCAGGCCGCCGACCGCGAGCGCGATGAAGCCGTTGAGCGTCAGCGTCATGCCGAGCGCGAAGTAGGCGAAGGTGAGCTGCCCGGCCGCGAAGCCGGTGAGCCCGCCGAGCGCGCCGGCGAGCACGTAGGACGCGACGCGGATCCGGTCGGTGGAGACGCCGCGGGCCCGGGCGGCGAACGCATCCTCCGACATCGCGACGAAGAGCTTCCCGTACATCGTGCGCGAGTAAAAGAGCTCGAGCCCGACCGCCATCACCACCGCGAGCGCCACTGGCAGCCAGAACTTCTGGTCCGCCAGGCCCGCGGTGAAGTCCTGCGGGATCAGCCGCGGGAAGGGCCGGGGCTCGGTGCCCCACCACAGCCCCACCGCCTGCTGGATCATGGTCGCGACCGCCAGCGTCGACAGCAGCCACAGGTGCTCGTCGCTGCGCGCGAGCACCCGCCGGATCGCGACCACGTCGGTCAGCCAGCCGAACAGCGCCCCGATCGACACGCCCGCGACCAGGCCCAGCCACCACGGCAGCCCGAGCCCCGAGATCGCATACGCGCCGAAGACGCCCCCCAGCATCGGGATGTGGCCGGTGGTGACCGACAGCACCTTCGAGGTGGAGAACATCACGTTGTAGACCAGCGCCGTCGCCGCGAACAGCGCGCCGGTGGCCAGCCCCGAGACGATCACGAACAGCATGGGAAGACCCGCCTCAGCGCTTCAGCGCGCGACCTTGAAGGAGCCGTCCTTGAACGTGTTCGCGATGTTCGCGGTCATCCCGCTGTCCGGGAAGCCGTCGTGCTTCGTCGGGCCCCAGGTGTAGGTCGCGTAGACGCCCTTGAAGTTCTTCGTGTTCTCGAGGACCTTCTGGATCGCGGCCGGATCGGTGGAACCCGCGGTCTTGATCGCGTGTTCGATGATCTTCACGCAGTCGTAGCCCATCGCCACCCACCAGAAGAGGATGTCGATCTCGCCGCCGCCGGGGGCGAGCTTGGCGCGCACCTTGTCGACGAGCTGCTGGGTCTGCGCCGGCAGCTTGCCGTCGTCGCCGAACGAGGTGCTGGTGTAGCCCGAGCCGTAGGTGTTGGCCCAGTACTCGGGCTTGTTCAGCAGCTTGCGGATCTGAGCGGCCATGAGCGCCGGATGGCCCACGACCGGCACGTCCCAGCCCATGTCGCCGCGGGCATTGAGCAGCCGCCCGAGCAGGCCGGTGGCCGCCGACCACGGCATGATCACGTCGGCCCCGGCCGCGCGCGCCTTCTGCAGCTCGTCGGTGAGGTCGGTCTTGTTCGGGTCGATCAGCACCGTGTAGACCGGCTTGATGCCGGCGGACTCGAGCAGCGTGTTCGCGGTGCGTGCGCTCGCGGTGCCGTAGCCGGTGGTGTCGCCGATCACCGCGACCTTGGTGCGCTTGAGCTTCTTCAGCGCGTAGTCGTTCGCGGTCGAGATCCACTGCGTGTTGGTGTTGATCACCCGGAACGCGCGCGGGTAGCGGATCGGGTCGATCAGCTCCTCGAGCGCGCCGATCACCAGGTTCGGCACGCCGGCCTTGGCCAGGATCGGCGTGGCGCCCAGGCCCTCGCCCGAGTTCACCGGGCCGATCACGAAGTGCACCTTCTCCTGGAAGGCCAGCTGCTGCGCGAAGTTGACCGCCTTGGTCGGGTCGCCCGCGGTGTCGCGGGTGAGCAGCTCGATCTTGCGGCCATTGATGCCGCCGGCCGCGTTGATCTCCTCGACGGCGAGCTGCACGCCCTGGTTCTCGGCGATGGCGGCCGAGGACAGCGGGCCGGTCAGCGACGACAGCCAACCGACCTTGATGGTGTTCTGGGCGCCCGCGACACCGGCAGCACTGGCCAGGGCGAGGCCGGCGAGCAGTTTCGGAAGCTGTTTCATTGTATGAAACATGATGTCTCCTCTGTCGTTATGGGTGCCGCTTTGCAGCACTTTGGAGTTTCAATCGTGGTTGAACCGTCGATACTTGTCAACGCGGGACGGTGATTCGAGCGCGTTCCGCGGCGCGGCGCATCGCCGGCCCGGCGCGGCCGGGCACGTGCAGGCGATGCCCTACACTGGCGCCTTCGCCGTGTCCCGCAGGGACGCCCGCGATCGCCCCCCGCCGGAGTCCCTGTCTTGAGCCTCACCCTCGCCGCCCTCAACGCCGCGTCGCCCGCCGAGTTCGCGCGGCTGCTCGACGGCACCTTCGAGCACTCCCCCTGGGTCGTCGAACGCGCAGCGCCCATGCGCCCGTTCGCCACCCTCGATCAGCTCAAGCTCGCCTTCGTGCGGGTGCTGCGCGAGGCGAGCCATGACGAGCGGCTGGCACTGCTGCGCTCGCACCCCGAGCTCGCCGGGCGCGCGATGGTGTCGAACTCGCTAACCGCCGAGTCGAACGACGAGCAGTCGCGCGCCGGCCTGACCGCCTGCTCGCCCGAGGAGTTCGCGGCGCTGCAGCGGCTCAACGCCGCCTGGAACGCGAAGTTCGGCTTCCCGTTCATGCTGGCCGTGCGCGGGCCGCGCGGCACGGGCCTCACGCGGACGCAGATCATCGCGGAGTTCGAGCGGCGCCTCGCCAACCCGATCGACCACGAGCTCGAGGAGTGCCTGCGCCAGGTGCACCGCGTCGTCGAGATCCGGCTGGACGACAAGCTCGGCCACGTGCCCGAGCTCGGCAACCGCATCCTCGACGACGCGCGGGCGCTCGCGGTGCACTCCGACCCCGGCTTCGCCGAGCGCGGCCTGCTCACCGTGACCTACCTGACCGACGCGCACCGCGCCTGCGCGCGCCAGCTCGAGGCCTGGATGCACGAGGCCGGCTTCGACGAGGTGGTCCACGACGCGGTCGGCAACGTGGTCGGCGTCTATCACGGCGCCGATCCCGCGGCCCGGCGGCTGATGACCGGCAGCCACTACGACACCGTGCGCAACGGCGGGCACTTCGACGGGCGGCTCGGCATCCTGGTGCCGATCGCCTGCGTGCACGAGCTCGCGCGGGCGGGTCGCCGGCTGCCCTACGGCATCGAGGTGATCGGCTTCGCCGAGGAGGAGGGCCAGCGCTACAAGGCGACCTTCCTCGGCTCGGGCGCGCTCGTCGGACGCTTCGACCCCGCCTGGCTCGACCAGGCCGACGCCGCCGGCATCACCATGCGCGACGCGATGCGCGGCGCGGGGCTCGCGATCGAGGACATCCCGGCGCTGGTCCGTGACCCGGCGCGGTATCTCGGCTTCGTCGAGGTGCACATCGAGCAGGGACCGGTGCTCGCCGAGGCCGGCCTGCCGCTGGGCGTGGTCACCTCGATCAACGGCAGCCTGCGGTACGTCGGCGAGGCCGTCGGCATGGCCGCGCACGCCGGCACCACGCCGATGGGCAGCCGGCGCGATGCCGCCGCCGCGGTCGCCGAGATCATCCTGTACCTCGAGCGGCGCGCCGCCGCCGTGCCCGAGGTCGTCGGCACCGTCGGCCTGCTCGAGGTGCCGCAGGGCTCGATCAACGTCGTGCCCGGCCGCTGCCGCTTCAGCCTCGACATCCGCGCGACCAGCGACGCGGTGCGCGACGCCTGCGCCGCCGACGTTATGGCCGAGATCGAGCGGATCCGGGCACGCCGCAGCGTCGAGATCCGCCTGGAGGAGACGATGCGCGCGCCGGCCGCGCCGAGCGATGCGACCTGGCAGGCGCGCTGGGAGCGCGCGGTGGCCTCGCTCGGGCTGCCGGTGCACCGGATGCCGAGCGGCGCCGGCCACGACGCGATGATGCTGCACCGGGTGATGCCGCAGGCGATGCTGTTCATGCGCGGCCTGAACCTGGGCATCAGCCACAACCCGCTCGAGTCCATCACCAACGACGATGCCGACCTGGTCGTGCGCGCCTTCATGGCGATGCTCGACGACCTCGCGGCCACCCCGGCCTGACCCCCGATGACCGACCACGACCGGCTCGACGCCTGGATCGACGCGCACTTCGACGACGAGGTGCGTTTTCTGCAGGCCCTGGTGCGCGTGCCCACCGACACGCCCCCGGGCGACAACGCGCCGCACGCCGAGCGAACCGCGGCCCTGCTCGCGGACATGGGCCTGGACGCCTCGCGGCACGCGGTGCCCGAGGCCGAGGTCCGCGCCCAGGGCATGGCCTCGATCACGAACCTCGTCGTGCGCCGGCGCTTCGGCGACGGCCCGACGGTGGCGCTCAACGCACACGGCGACGTGGTGCCGCCCGGAGACGGCTGGACCCATGACCCGTACGGCGGCGAGGTGGTCGACGGCCGGCTCTACGGGCGCGCCTCGGCGGTCAGCAAGAGCGACTTCGCCACCTACACCTTCGCGCTGCGCGCCCTGGAGGCGCTGGGCGCGCCGCTCAAGGGTGCGGTCGAGCTGCACTTCACCTACGACGAGGAGTTCGGCGGCGAGCTCGGGCCGGGCTTCCTGCTGCGCACCGGCGCGACGAAGCCGGACTACCTGCTCGCCGCGGGCTTCTCCTACCAGGTGATCACCGCGCACAACGGCTGCCTGCAGCTCGAGGCCACCGTGCACGGGAAGATGGCGCACGCCGCGATCCCGCATACCGGCGTGGACGCGCTCCAGGGCGCGACCGCGATCCTGGCCGCGCTCTACGCGCAGAACGCGCTGTACCGCACGCGCCGCTCGGCGGTGCCGGGCATCGACCATCCGTACCTGAACGTCGGGCGCATCGAGGGCGGCACCAACACCAACGTCGTGCCGGGGCGCGTCGTGCTGCGGCTCGATCGCAGGATGATCCCCGAGGAGGATCCGGTGTTGGTCGAGGCCGACGTGCGCCGCGTGATCGAGGAGGCCGTCCGCGCGGTACCGGGCACGAGCGTGGAGATCCGCCGGCTGCTGCTCGCGCGCGCCCTCGAGCCCATGCCCGCGGCCGAGCCGCTGGTGCGGGCGCTGCAGCGCCACGGCGAGGCGGTGTTCGGCGAGCCGATCCCGACCTCGGGCACGCCGCTCTACACCGACGCGCGGCTCTACGGCGAGGCGGGCGTGGCCTGCGCGCTGTACGGCGCGGGGCCGCGCACCGTCCTCGAGTCGAACGCCAAGCGGGCCGACGAGCACCTGGTGCTCGAGGACCTGCGGCGCGCGACGAAGGTGGTGGCGCGGGCGCTGCGGGACCTGCTGGGCTGAGGCGTACCCACATGGACACCACGACGCACGGCGCCGCGCGCGCCCCGGTGATCCGCCTGCACGGCGACGACAACGTGCTGATCGCCCGCACCGAGGTGGCGATCGGCACGACGCTGGCCGACGGCCTGAAGAGCCGCAGCCAGGTGCCGGCCGGCCACAAGATCGCGGTGCGCCGCATCGCCCGCGGCGAGCCGATCCTCAAGTACGCGACGACCATCGGCTTCGCCGCCGCCGACATCGAGGCGGGCGCCTGGGTCCACTCGCACAACGTCGAGTTCCGCGAGTACGACCGCGACTACGCGCACGCGAGCGCCTACCGGCCCGTCGAGCCGGTGCCCGAGGCCGATCGCGCGCGCTTCATGGGCATCGTCCGCGAGGACGGCCGCGTCGCGAC
>JAIYAG010000540.1 GCA_027489195.1 Burkholderiales bacterium
GCCGCATCGTCGTGGCTGCCGTCGCCGCCCTCGTGGTGCTCGCACTCGCCTGGGAACTGTGGCTCGCGCCGCTCAAGCCCGGCGGCTCCCTGATGGTGCTCAAGGCGCTGCCGCTGATCGCCGTGCTGCCGGCCCTCGTGCGAGGACACGTGCGTGCGTTCCAGTGGTGGTCGATGCTGATCCTCGTCTACCTGTGCGAGGGCATCGTGCGCGGCATGAGCGACCCCGACGCAACCAGCCGCCTGCTCGGCTGGATCGAGACCGCGCTGGCCGCGATCGCCTGGTTCGCGATCCTCGCGACCGTGAAGGCCGCGAGGACGGCGGCCTCGCCGCCTGCTGCGCCGCCCGTAGCGCCGCCGGCCGCCTGACCGACCGGGGCTACGCCGGATCGGCGTCCCGATGCGCCGGCACCGACGGCGCATCGCTCCGGGGCGCGTGCCACTCGCCCTCGTGGGCCGCCGCCTCGACCTCATGCATCGCACGGGCGAGCAGGCCTTCGTCGGCGCCCGCCAGCAGGCGTGCATCCGAGAGCGTGCGACGCCATGCGCGCGCGCCCGGTCGACCGTGGTACAGGCCCAGCATGTGGCGCACGATGGCGCGCAGCGGCACGCCCTGCATGCGCATGTCCGCCGCGTAGCCGATCATCCGTTCGACGACCTCGGCACGGCTCGGTGCGCGCCCGGGCTCGCCGTAGACGCGCGCGTCGACGCCGGCGAGCTGCCAGGGGTCGTGGTAGGCGGCGCGTCCGAGCATCGTGCCGTCGACGCCGGACTGCGCCGCCAGCGCCTCGTCGAGCGAGGCCAGGCCCCCGTTGAGCACCACCGTCGCATCGGGGAAGTCGACCTTGAGACGCTGCGCCACGGCGTAACGCAGCGGCGGCACCTCGCGGTTCTCCTTCGGACTCAGACCGTCGAGCCACGCGTTGCGGGCGTGCACGACGAACACGCGGCACCCCGCGTCGTGGAGCGCGCCGACGAAGTCGCGCACGAAGTCGTACGACTCGTCGCGCCCGAGGCCGATCCGATGCTTGACCGTGACCGGTACCGAGACCGCATCGCGCATCGCCTTGACGCAGTCGGCCACCAGCGCCGGCTCGGCCATCAGGCAGGCGCCGAACGCGCCGCGCTGCACGCGCTCGCTCGGGCAGCCGCAGTTGAGGTTGATCTCCGCATAGCCCCGTGCCTCGCCGATCCGTGCCGAGCGCGCGAGCGCGTCCGGTTCGCTGCCACCGAGCTGCAGGGCCACCGGCTGCTCGAGCGGATCGAACCCGAGCAGGCGCTCGAGGTCGCCGTGCAGCACGGCACCGGTGGTGACCATCTCGGTGTAGAGCCGCGCGCGCCGGGACAGATGCCGATGGAAGACACGGCAGTGACGGTCCGTCCAGTCCATCATCGGCGCGACGCAGAAGCGCCAGTCGTGATGAACCTTCGCGTCTTCTTTCGTGTCGCTCACTTGCAGTCTGCTCGCATCACTCGATGTGTCATCGCGACCCCGGTGGGTCTCGGCACCCGTTGCGGTCGTCGGGCCGGTCGTCGGCGATCGCTCGGACGTCACCGAGCGGGTCGAACGGGCTCGCCAGGCCGAAAGCACTCGGACGCCACGAGGCCGACGGACTCGACTCGAAAGCCGCATGCGGGCGGTCGAGTCAGCGGGCCACCGGCGGCAGGGGCGGCAGGCGATCCGGATAGTACGAGGAGCGCACCGTTCCATGCTCGATGAGCAGGTACACCGTACCGTCATTCGGCCATGCATGGACGACACACCGCGCCTCCGGGTGACACGCTCGCACCTGCTGTTTCCAGGATGGGCCGCTCAACATCGCGGACGTCCAGTCCCCCGCGATGCGCTGGCCCACGCCGGCGATGCAGGCGAGGACGAGCGCACCGTGGGCCAGCCCGCGCAAGGTCCTGTCGGCGTGCGTGGTGCCGACCACCAGCAGCAGCAGGAGCGCCGTCGCGCCGAACAGGTAGTACCGGGCACCGGCGGCCGTCAGCAGCTGCGGCGGATGGAATGCGCCTGCCGTCTGAACCAGGGAGACATACAGCCATGCGCAGACGATGACCCAAACGACACGATCCTTGACGGCGGCGCTGGCCAGCGCTGCCGAAGCGGCGATGATCCCGATGCCGGCAGCGGCCGTGGCGATCAGAAGCATTCCGACCTTGGGCAGGGCGCCGCTGATGTAGGTTCCCACGAGGAAGATCGGCTCGGGCCCGGTGAAGGGTTCGATCGCGGTCTGCATGAGCGTGGGCATCAGCAGGATGGCCCAGGACTTGTTGAGGTCGCGCCCTTCGGTTCCCGCCAGCAGCACGCAGGCGGCCTGAACCGCTGCGCAGCCGAACAAGGCGATGGCGATCACGGTCGCCGACCGGCTCCTCGCCAGGAGCGCCTTGAGCAGGAAGCCCGGCCCGCAGAGCGCTGCGGGGATGCCGGAGAGTCCGCACAAGACCGCCCAGGCGGCAGCCGCCTTCACGTTCCTGTCCAGCCACGAAGTGGGCAGGGCCATCAGGAGCAGCATGGCCACACCCGTCACCCACTGGCTGTTCGTGGCCGACAGCGCCACCTCGTACATCCCCCACTGGAGGGCGAAGGCCATCAGCAGCAGGA
>JAIYAG010000577.1 GCA_027489195.1 Burkholderiales bacterium
TCGGCCGCGATGTCGTGCAGCGGCTCGGCCGGAGTCGGCGAGGCGTCGGGATCGGTCATCGGGACGGGGCCCTCCATGGGCTTCAGGCGGCCATCTTCTGCTTGCGCGCGAACAGCTCGCGCAGCACCGGATACACGTCGGCCCGGCCCATGATGCGGCCCATCGCCAGGTTGCGGGCGCCGGCGCGCGCCAGCTCGAACTGCTCCCACAGCGATTGCGGCTGCGCGGCGTCGATCTCGATGTAGCAGTAGTACTGCACGCGCGGCAGCAGTTCGGTGACCAGCAGCTCGTGGCACTTCGGACAGTCGCTCTCCCAGTTGTCGCCGTCGGAGGCCTGGGCGACGTAGACGTTCCACTGGTCGAGCGGGAAGCGCTCCTTGATCGTCTCGACCGCGAGCTCGAGTGCGCTCGAGACCAGGGTGCCGCCGGACTCGCGGGAGTGGAAGAAGCCTTCCTCGTCCACCACCGCGGCCGTCGTGTGATGGCGGATGAAGACGATCTCGATGCGCTCGTAGTGCCGCGTGAGGAACAGGTGCAGCAGGATGAAGAAGCGCTTGGCGAGGTCCTTGCGGTTCTCGTCCATCGAGCCCGAGACGTCCATCACGCACAGCATCACCGCCTGCGACACCGGCTTGGGCTGCTGCACGCGGTTGTTGTAGCGCAGGTCGAACTCGTCGATGAAGGGCACGCGGGCGATCCGCCCGAGCAGCCGGTCGCGCTCGGCGAGCAGCACCTGCAGCGCCGAGTCGGCGGGCTCGGCGTCGGGGATGTCGTCCTGAACGGGCGGCGCGACCGGCGTGGTCGCCGCGAGCCGGCGCCGCTCGGCGGCGATCCGTTCGTCGACCTCGCGCAGCTGGGCGCGGTAGGGCGCGGCGAGCGCGATGCGACGTGCGAGCGATTCGCGCATGGTGCGCATGATCGACAGGTTCGAGGGCGTGCCGTCGCTCCGGTAGCCGCCGCGGCGCAGCTTCGTCTGCGGGATCTGCGCGAGCTGGGTCTTCACCAGGTCGGGCAGCTCCATGTCCTCGAAGAAGAACTCGAGGAACTCCTCGCGGCTCAGCGCGAAGGTGAATGCGTCGTCGCTCTCGCCCGAATCACCGGCCTTGCCCGAGCCGCCCCCGCCGCCACCGCCCTGCGGCCGCGGGATCTTGTCGCCGGTGGTGAACTCCTTGTTGCCCGGCAGCACCCGCTCGCGGCGCCCGCCCGGGCCGAGCGAGAAGTTCGGCTCGTTCAGGTCGCGCGAAGGGATCGTGACGTTGCCGCCGCGATCGGTATCGGCGATCTTGCGCTGCGCGACCGCCCTCGCGACGGCCTCGCGGACCTGGGCCTTGTAGCGCTTGAGGAAGCGCTGCTGGTTGCCGGCGCTCTTGCGCCGGCCGTTCGCCCGTCTGTCGATGATCTCGGACATGCCGCGCCTCCTGACGGTCGGCGGTCGGCGTCAGGACGACTTGCGCACGCGCAGGTACCACTCCACCAGCAGGCGGACCTGCTTCGGCGTGTAGCCCTTCTCGACCATGCGATCGACGAAGTTCTGATGCTTGTTCTGCTCGTCGGCCGAGGCCTTCGCATTGAACGAGATCACCGGCAGCAGGTCCTCGGTGGTCGAGAACATCTTCTTCTCGATCACGCCACGCAGCTTCTCGTAGCTCGTCCACGGCGGATTCTTGCCACCGGCGTGGGCCCGCGCCCGCAGCACGAAGTTGACGATCTCGTGCCGGAAGTCCTTCGGGTTGGCGATGCCCGCCGGCTTCTCGATCTTCTCGAGCTCGTCGTTGAGCTGGTTGCGGTCGAGCATCTCGCCGGTGTTCGGGTCACGGAACTCCTGGTCCTGGATCCAGAAGTCCGCGAAGGTCACGTAGCGGTCGAAGACGTTCTGTCCGTACTCGGAATAGGACTCGAGGTACGCGGTCTGGATCTCCTTGCCGATGAACTCGGCATAGGGATGCGACAGGTGCTCCTTGATGAAGGCGAGGTACTTCTTCTCGACCTCGGGCGCGAACTGCTCGCGCTCGATCTGCTGCTCGAGCACGTAGAGCAGGTGCACCGGGTTCGCGGCGACCTCGCCGTGGTCGAAGTTGAAGACCTTCGACAGCACCTTGTAGGCGAAGCGCGTCGACAGCCCGCTCATGCCCTCGTCGACGCCGGCGAAGTCGCGGTACTCCTGCAGCGACTTCGCCTTGGGGTCGACGTCCTTGAGGTTCTCGCCGTCGTAGATGCGCATCTTGGAGAACAGGCTCGAGTTCTCCGGCTCGCGCAGCCGCGTGAGGATCGCGAACTGCGCCATCATCTTCAGCGTGCCGGGGGCGCAGGGGGCCTGCGACAGCGAGCTGGACTCCAGCAGCTTGTCGTAGATCTTCACCTCCTCGGTGACGCGCAGGCAGTACGGCACCTTGACGATGTAGATGCGGTCGAGGAACGCCTCGTTGTTCTTGTTGTTGCGGAAGGCCTGCCACTCGCTCTCGTTCGAGTGGGCGAGGATCACGCCGTCGAAGGGGATCGCGCCGAAGCCCTCGGTGCCCTTGTAGTTGCCTTCCTGCGTCGCGGTGAGCA
>JAIYAG010000573.1 GCA_027489195.1 Burkholderiales bacterium
GGATACGCCACCGCCTCCAGGCCCTGGCGGCGGCGCAGGTACGGATGGACCATGCCGCCCTGGATCGGGCCCGGCCGCACGATCGCGACCTCGATCACCAGGTCGTAGAAGCAGCGCGGGCGCAGCCTCGGCAGCATGCTCATCTGCGCGCGGCTCTCGATCTGGAACACGCCCACCGTGTCGGCGTTGGAGATCATCTCGTAGGTGTCCGGATCCTCGGCCGGGATGTCCTGCAGGCGGAACGCGCCCGCGCCGCCCGGCTCGCTGCCGCGCCTTCGCGTGACGAAGTCCAGCGCGCGGCGGATCGCGCTCAGCATGCCGAGCGCCAGCACGTCCACCTTGAGCAGGCCGAGCGCGTCCAGGTCGTCCTTGTCCCACTGGATGACGCTGCGCTCGGGCATCGCCGCGTTCTCGATCGGCACCAGCCGCGCGAGCGAGTCGCGCGCGATCACGAAGCCGCCGCTGTGCTGCGACAGGTGGCGCGGAAAGCCCATCAGCTGCGTGGTGAGCTTGATCCAGGCCAGCACCACGCGCGAGGCCGGGTCGAAGCCCGCCTCGGTGAAGCGCTCCGGGCGGATCGAGCGGCCGTCCCACCACTGCTGGTTGCGCGTGAGCAGGTCGATGCGCTGCGGCTCGATGCCGAGCGCGCGGCCCACGTCGCGCAGCGCCGAGCGCGGCCGGTAGGTGGCCAGCGCCCCGGTGAGCGCCGTGCGTTCGCGCCCGTACTTGCCGTACAGGTACTGGATGACCTCCTCGCGGCGCTGGTGCTCGAAGTCCACGTCGATGTCCGGCGGCTCGTTGCGCTCGCGGCTGATGAAGCGCTCGAAGAGCACGCTCATGCGCGAGGGGTCCACCTCGGTGATGCCGATGCAGTAGCAGACCGCCGAGTTGGCCGCCGAGCCCCGGCCCTGGCACAGGATCCCGCGGCCGCGCGCGAAGCGCACGATGTCGGCCACCGTGAGGAAGTAGGGCTCGTAGGCCAGCTCCGTGATGAGCGCGAGCTCGTGCTCGATCTGCGCGCGCACCGCGTCAGGCAGCCCCGCCGGGTAGCGCACCGCCGCGCCCTCGTAGGCCAGGTGCCGCAGCCAGCTCGCCGGCGTGTGGCCCTCCGGGACGATCTCCTGCGGGTACTCGTAGCGCAGCGAGTCGAGCGAGAAGCCGCAGTGCGCCGCCACCTCCAGCGTCTCCTCCAGCAGCTCCGGCGGATAGAGCTGCGCCAGGCGCAGCCGCGCGCGCAGGTGCTGCTCCGCGTTGGGCGCCAGCGCGAAGCCCAGCTCCCTGACCGGGCGTCCGAGCCGCGTGGCCGCCAGCACGTCGTGCAGGCTGCGGCGCGAGCGCAGGTGGTAGTGCACGTCGCCCGCCGCCACCAGCGGCAGGCCCGCGTCGCGCGAGACCTCGCGCAGCCGGGCGAGCAGCGGCACGTCGTGACCGCGCGCCAGCAGCTCCGCCGCGAGCCAGGCGCGTTTCCCGAACGCGTCGTGCACGAAGCGCGCCTGCGCCTGCAGCCGGGCGAGCGGGCCGTCCGGCGAGGCGTCGTCACCGGCCGCGTGCGTGGCCACCGCCGGGCAGGGCACCAGCAGCGCCACGCAGCCGGGCACGCCTGTCTGAAGGTCTTCGGCCAGCAGCCGGTAATGCCCCTTGGCCGCCCGCATGCGGGCCCGGGTGATGAGCGCCGACAGGTTGCCGTAGCCCTCGCGGTCCTGGGCCAGCAGCACCAGGCGTGCCGGCGGGGCGCGGGCATCGCGGGCCGAGGCGCGCGTGTTGAGCGTGCGGCCGTCCTTCGGGTCGCGCGGGCCGCCCGCGGGGCGCTGGGGCGGCGCGATGGGCGCATCCGGATGCCCGAAGAGCCCGTGCAGGCCGAACTCCGCGCCGATCAGCAGCGGCAGGCCCACCGCCTTCGCCTTGACGTGCGCCCGCACCACGCCCGCGAGCGAGCACTCGTCGGTGATGGCGAGCGCCGCATAGCCCTGCGCCTGGGCACGCTCGACCAGCTCCTCCGGATGCGAGGCGCCCCGCAGGAAGGAGAAGTTGCTGACGCAGTGGAGCTCGGCGTAGGGCGGGATCATCGCGGGGAGACCCGCAGGGGTTCGGCAGGAATACTGTACATGTATCCAGTATCTGCCGGAAGCGAGGGGGGTTCAAGGGTGGGGAGGGAAGAGCGGTCGGGGCGGGGGTATCCGGCCCGCGCGGGCGGCTGGAGGCGTGACGCGGATGGCCGGGTCGCGGTGCATCGAGAAGGCGTTCCAGCTGGAACGTGTCGCCGAAGGTCGTAGGCCGTCGGACGGCTGCGGTCGTCCCGGAACCGCAGGACGCTTTCCGGCGGTCGGTCGCTGCAGCAGGCGTGCTTTGCCTGACTGCCTACCGAGCGGCCTGGCGCCAGTAGCTCGGCATCTTTCGATGATGAGCGACTGCCAGGACGATCACCGCGTCAGTGCTGACGAAGTAAACGACGCTGTAGGGGAATCGTCGCAGCATGAAGCGTCGATCTCCTTCTCCGTCCGCAGCCCAGCGCTCGGGCGCGGTACCGATGGCGTCGACCGCACCGACAACTGCGGCGAGAAAGCGCTCCGAAACGACAATGCTGCGCTCCGCATACCAAGCGATCGCATTGTCGATGTCAGCCTCAGCGTGTGCGCTGAGAAAGACGGGAAGTCGGCTCACCGGGAGAGCAGGCGATTCCGAACTTCGGTCCAGGACTTGAGGGTCACCGAGCCCGCCAGGATCGCTTGCTTGCGGGCGCGAAGCTCCGTACGCCATGCGTCGGTGACCGCCTCGGTGTCTTCAGAATCAAGGCTTTCAGCGAGCGCGAGAAGAAGCTCGGAGCGCTCCGCGGCTGGAAGCGCGAGCAACTCGTCCAGCAAAGCGTCGGTGCGAGCGTTCATGACCGTCCCGATTCGGCCTCGGCGAAAGTCGAGTCTAGCACCGAGCGCTACCGCGCTCTGAGCAGGAAGCGCTTGGTGTCCATCCGATATAGCCCCAAGGTTCTCGACTGCTTCAGGTCGACCGGCGAGGGCTGGCAGGCTCGCATCGACGGGGTGCTCAACCAGTACGTGATCAGAAAGGTTCGACGTGAGCAGGGCGGGGCCTGAGTCGGACTGACTTTCTGTTGGAGCGGACGGCTTGCACGGGTCGGCGCTTCGCGACCTGCGAATGGTCCGCTCCGCGCCGGCCCGTGCAAGCCCCGTTCAACGTCAGCGCAAAGCCTCAGAGGCAGCCGCGTTGCACGCGAGATTGCCACGTGTCGACTATACGGCAGTGCCGTAGTATCCAGACGTGCTGACCGTCGCCGAAACCGCCGTCTTTGTCCGATGCGCCGCGGAGGTTTGGAGCGGCGCCGAGCGAGAAGCGTTTATATCGTGGATCGCAGCGAATCCAAGCGCAGGGGATGTCATCCCTGAGAGCGGTGGTTGTCGACAATTCCCGCCGAATTCCTGGCTGAACTAAAGCGCGGAGTCGAAGATGAGTGAAGAACTCGAACGTTTCAAGCGAGACCTGCTGAAGTCCGTGAAGCAGATGCGTCGCGGCGAGACCGTGCGCGTCACGCGTGTCAAGGTTCCGGAGGCGACCGAGGCGCGGTCTCGCACAGGGTTATCGCAGGAGCAGTTCGCGAGGCTGCTCGGTGTTTCTGCGCGGACGCTGCAGGATTGGGAGCAGGGGCGACGCGAGCCTACGGGAGCAGCAAAGACGTTGCTGCGGGTCGCTTACGAGCATCCGGAAGTGCTGCTGAAGCTCGAGCGCTGATGCATGACGAATAGCTGCAGCAGACGTTTGAACCATCGTCTCAACGCAGCACTTTCGGCGCTCTGCCGCCCAGGAAATACATGCCACGTTTCGCCAAAGCAATCCGACCGTTCGTCACTCGAGAAATCCAGCAGGCACAGCTGCTCTGGGCTGCAGGTCAGCGAGATCAAGCCTTCCGTCATCTGGAGCGCGCGCACGTCCTCGGACAGTCTTCCACGGTGCAGCACGTGAGAACTCACTGGCACATGTTCATCTGGGGGATACGTAGCAAGTCTCTCCGAGAGGCACTCGGCCAAGTTGTCCGAATGGTCGGCGCCGCTACCAAGACTGGTATCGGCCTTGTGCCTGCTGGCAACACGGGTGGCTCCAACGTCAGCCCGTTCAAACCCTTGCCGTTGCCCCAAGATCTCGCCACGATCCTGTTGTCGGTCAAGCCGCCCAGGCGGTGATGCCTCGCTCTGAGCATCTGCAGGACGTTCCCGCGGGAACGTGTCACCGAAGGGCGTAGGCCGTCGGACGGTTGCGGCCGTCCCGGAAACGCGGAAAGCTTTGCGGCGATCTTCGAACACAAGCGCCGCTGGCTGTTTGTGTTGCGCGGGAGGGGCCAATACGGTCGGCTGACCTCGGCACAGGCCATTCGGGCTCACCCCCTCGGCGTGGCTGTTGGTGTAATTGACAACAATCGACAATGTTGGCATTGTCTCCAACATGAAAGCAACCCTCGTCGCTCGGACGCGGATCGTCCATGCCGAGAACGCTTTCGCTGAATTGGTTCTTTGGAGAGTTCCCCTGCCGGTTGCGGCTTCGACGCATGCGTTCAAGTACCGCCTGGCGTACGTTGTGAACGGTGTCTGCGTCGTCCGTTACGACAACGAGGTGGGGAAGGGCGACCATCGGCATTTCGGCGGCAAGGAGTCGGTCTACGCCTTCACCACGCCGGACGCGCTTCTCGCTGCGTTCGAGCGAGACATTGCGAGGTGGAACAGTGAAAACGGTGACGCTTGAAGTGCGTGACGCCAGCAGCGCCATGGACGAGTTTTCCAAGGCCTGGCGTACCGGCAAGGCGGAGCGTTCAGCGCGAATCAGTTTTGCGTCGCCGGAACTTCTCTGGAAAGTACTGACGGCCAAGCGTTGGCAGCTGCTGCGGGTATTGTGCGGCGCGGGGCCGGTGTCCATTCGAGAGGCGGCCCGTCGCGTCGATCGGGACGTGAAGGCGGTGCACAGCGACGTGACGGCGTTGCTGAACGCCGGTGTGCTTGATCGCACCGAAGGCGGGGAGATCGTCTTTCCCTATGACGCGGTCAAGGTGGAGTTCCTGCTGCAGGCGGCGTGACGCGCTTCGCACACCATCCGCTTCGGCACGCTCGACCGGCCAACCCCCATGCCATCCACCGCCCCGATCACCGACGCAGACCCGACCGTCGCCGAGATGGAAGCCCGCGTCGCGCGCTTCCGCGCGCTGACGCCCACCGCCGACTACATCGACGCCGGCATTCCCGGCTGCGAGCGCACGACCCTGCGTGTGCTCGGTCAGCCGGGGAGCGCGCCGCTCGAGGCCGAAGGCTTCCACATGAGCTTCGTGCTGTGCGAACCCGGGAAATCGGCGCCGCTGCACAACCACCTGACGCAGGAGGTCTTCGTGGCGCTCACCGGCACCTGGGAGGTGTTCTGGGGGCCCGAGGGCACGCGGGCGGTGGTGCTGGCGCAGTGGGACACCATCACGATCCCGCCCGGTGTGTCGCGAGGCTTCAGGAACGTCGGCGATGCGCCGGCCTATCTGCTCGGCATGGCCAGCGGCAAGGATCCGGGGATGATCAACTGGCCCGCTCAGGTCCGTGCGGCGGCAGCGGCGGTCGGCATCGACCTGCCCTGAGCGACCTCGTGTGCGCCTTGCCGAAGCACCGCCGACGGGTGAACCCATGACGACGACGACCTCCGCGATCCCGCTACCCAGACTCGTCCACCGCATCCTCGGTTCGCCGCCGGTGCGCGTCCTGCTGCTCGGTTTCATCCTGCTGATGCTCATGTCCCTGAACACCGACGTGATGACGGCCAACCTGGGAAGACCGATCAAGGCGGTCCTGCACATCGTCGCGTTGGCCATCGCGGGCTTCGCGGTCTATGTGGGCTATGCACGGTTCGTCGAGCGGCGTGCGGTGTCGGAGCTGGCCCTGCCGGGGATGGGCCGGCAGCTCGGTGTCGGCATCCTTGTCGGCGCGGGCCTGTACACGGCCTGCGAGCTCGTCCTGATGGTGCTGGGCATCTACCGCATCGACGGCCTGAACCCGCCGAGCTACCTGATCCCGGCCATCGCCATGGCGGTGAGCTCGAGCGTCTACGAGGAGCTGCTGTTCCGGGGCGTGCTGTACGGCTCGGTGGAGCGGTGGTTCGGCAGTTGGGCCGCGCTCGTGGTGTCGTCGCTGGTGTTCGGCCTGACGCACCTGCTCAATCCGCAGGGCACGCTCGAAGGGGCGCTGTTCATCGCGGTCGAGGCGGGCATCCTGCTGGGTGCGGCCTACATGCTCACGCGCCGGCTCTGGTTGAGCATCGGGTTCCACATGGCGTGGAACTACACGCAGTCGGCCATCTTCTCGAGCATCGTCTCCGGCAACGATCCACGGCCGGGCCTGATCCGGTCGACGGTGAACGGCCCGGACTGGCTGACCGGGGGCAGCTTCGGTGTGGAGTCGTCGGTGCTGGCGCTGGTGCTGTGCACCGGCACCGGCATCGTGATGCTGGTCATGGCGGTGAAGCGCGGCCGGGTCGTGGCGCCGGTCTGGAAACGCTCCGGCCGGTAGACCGCGGTTCGCGGGCGTCTGCGGGCCTCACCCCCTCTCCCCCCTGACCATCTGCCCCAGCCGCTCCGCCACGAACACCGTCGGCGCC
>JAIYAG010000100.1 GCA_027489195.1 Burkholderiales bacterium
AGCCCGAGGGGCCGACGACCGCGCCCTGCGCGCCCTTGGCCACCTCCAGCGCCGCGACGTCGAGCACCGTGGCGGCGCCGCGCACCACGCGCAGCGCGTCGATCGACACCCCGGATCCGTCCGCGGGCCCGGGCCCGGCGACCGCTTGCACGTCGCTCATCCGCAGCGGCGCCTGCAGGAAACGAAAAAGGCGGGGGGACCCGCCTTCGTCGCGAACCGGAGA
Source organism: Burkholderiales bacterium (assembly GCA_027489195.1). Lineage (GTDB taxonomy): Bacteria > Pseudomonadota > Gammaproteobacteria > Burkholderiales > Burkholderiaceae_E > UBA4615. The sequence goes on from JAIYAG010000100.1 coordinate 224, forward strand.
CCGCCGGCCGCCGCTCGCATCGGGCTCACCGCCCGCTCAGTCGCCGTAGAGCTTCTGGCGCAGCTCGCGCCGCTGCTGGGCCTCGAGCGACAGCGTGGCCGTGGGCCGGGCGAGCAGCCGCGGGATCCCGATCGGGTCGCCGGTCTCCTCGCACCAGCCGTAGTCGCCGGAATCGATCCGCGACAGCGACTGGTGGATCTTCTTGAGCAGCTTGCGTTCGCGGTCGCGGGTGCGCAGCTCGAGCGCGTGCTCTTCCTCGATCGTCGCGCGGTCCGCCGGATCGGGGACGATCACCGTCTCGCGCAGGTGCTCGGTGGTCTCGCCCGCGTTCGCGAGGAGATCACGCTCCATCTGCTGCAGCCGCGCTCGGAAGAACGCCATCTGCGCGTCGCTCATGTAGGCCGACTCCGGCATCGCGAGCAGCTCGGCCTCGGTCAACGGCTTGGGAGTCTTGGTCACAGCCATGTTCTTGTCCTAGGTGGGGCGCACGGCGCGGGGAGGCGCCATCAGGCCAGGCACTGTTGCAAACCCTGGATGAACATGTCCTTCGGAAGTTTCCGTCCGATGAACACCATCTTGCTCGACGGCTTCTCGCCGGGCTGCCAGCGGCGCCCGAGGTCGGCGCCCATCATCATGTGGACCCCCTGGAACACCATCTGGCGGTCGGAGCCCTTCACGAAAAGGACGCCTTTATACCGCAACATGTCCGGTCCGTAAACTTGCACCAGACCACCGAGGAAATCCTCGAGCTTGGTGGCGTCGAACGGCTTCTCGGTCTTGTACACGAACGATGTGACAGCATCGTCATGCTCGTGCTCGTCGTTGGTGAGGAAGTCGGGCGTGAGCTCGAGCACCGCGTTCAGGTTGAAGCCGCGGATGTCGAGCACCTCGCCGACAGGCACCTCGCCGAAATGCACCGGCTTGATCGGGGCGCGCGGGTTGATCCGCTTGAGGCGGTCGCGCAGCGCGCCCTGCTCGGCCTCCGACACCAGGTCGACCTTCGACATCAGGATGCGGTCGGCGAAGCCCACCTGCTCGGCCGCCTCCTTGTGCTCGTCGAGCGTCTGGCCGCCGTGCTTGGCGTCGACGACGGTGATCACCGCGTCGAGCAGGTAGTACTCGGCGATGTCGTCGTCGATGAAGAAGGTCTGGGCGACCGGGCCCGGATCGGCCAGCCCCGTGGTCTCGATGATCACGCGGTCGAACTTCGACTCGCCCGACTCGCGCCGGTCCTTGAGGTCGCCCAGGATGCGCACCAGGTCGCCGCGCACCGTGCAGCAGATGCAGCCGTTGTTCATCTCGACGATCTGCTCGTCGCGGCTCTGCAGCAGCAGGTCGTTGTCGATGCCCTCCTCGCCGAACTCGTTCTCGATCACGGCGATCTTGTGGCCGTGCTGCTCGGTGAGGATGCGGTTGAGCAGCGTGGTCTTGCCGCTGCCGAGAAAGCCGGTGAGGATGGTGACCGGAACCTGCGGTTGTGCCATGACGTGTGCCCTGATCAGTCCTGCGCGAGCGGGGCCCGCGCGAAGTGCTCGAATGCCGAGGAAACATACTCGCGCGACAGCGGCTGGCGCACGATGAACACGATCCGGCTGCGCCGCGAGCCCGGAGCCTCGCCGCCGCCGTCCCAGTGCGCCGGCCACTGCCCGAGCCGCACCGTCGGATAGACCTGGTGCTGCACGGCATGGATGGCGCACGGGCCGTCGTCCTCCACGTCGACCACGCCCTTGACCCGCAGCAGCGCGTCGCCGGCCACGCCGGTGAGCATCCCGAAGGCCTCGTCCAGCCCCTCGCGCGACAGCGGTGCGTCGAAGGTCAGCACGAAGCTGCGGATGGCGTCGCCGTGGCGCGAACGGTCCGGATCGTCGTCGCCCGGGCCGTCGACGGGTGCCGGCCGCAGCGACTCGTCGCGCAGCCAGCGGCGGACGTCGGCGCCGCGGGAGGCAGGATCATACAGCCCCAGGCCGAGGACCACGCCGGCGTCGAGATCGCCCGCGACGGCGCGCACGCGCGCGGCGCCCGGGTTCAGGCGCCCGAGCTTGCGCTCGAGCCGGGCGAGCGCCTCGGGTCCGGCCAGGTCGGGCTTGGTGATCACCAGCAGGTCGGCGACCGCGGCCTGCTTGACCGATTCGAACTGCTTGGAGAGCTGCGCGGCGCCGTGCACCGCGTCGACCGTGGTCACCACGCCCTGCAGACGGAACCGGGCCGCGAGCATCGGATCGGCGAGCAGGGTGTGCAGGATCGGCGCCGGATCGGCCAGGCCGGTGGTCTCGACCAGCACCCGCGAGAACGGCGGCAGCTCGCCGCGGTCGCGCCGCAGCACCAGCGAGGCCAGCGCGTGCGCGAGGTCGGTGCGGATCGTGCAGCAGATGCAGCCCGAGGCCAGCAGCACGGTCCGCTCGTCGAGTCGCTCGACCAGCAGGTGATCGAGGCCGACCTCGCCGAACTCGTTGATCAGCACCGCGGTGTCGGAGAGCCCCGGCTGGCGCAGCAGCCCGTTGAGCAACGTGGTCTTGCCGCTGCCGAGAAAGCCGGTCAGCACCGTGACCGGAACCGGCTCCGGCACGGACGGGACGGCAGCCACGGCGCTCAGCGACCGTCTGCGACCGCGAGCGCGGCGGCTTCGGGGGCGGCGCGCAGCGCCTCGTCGTGCGGCGCGCCGGCCTCGGCGGCCGCGCACTCGGCGCAGCGGCCGACCACGGTGAGTTCCACCGCGTCGCCGTCGAAGCCGTCGGGCAGCATGCCGCGCACCGTGCGGGCGAGCCGCGACGAGGATTTCATGCAGAACATGCGCTCGCAGCGGCGGCACTTGAAATGGCCGTGCTGCGCGCCGTGGGCATGGCCGCCGCCGGCGGGGGCATCGTCGCCGTGGGCCGAGAAGCGCCAGACGCGATCGGGACCGGAGACCCGATGCGACAGGCCCGCCTCGACCAGCCACTCGAGCACGCGGTACAGCGTGACGCGGTCGAGCAGCTCGTGGGCGTCGCCCTGCTCGAGGCGGCGCTGCACCTCGGTGTGCGTCAGCGCCTCGTCGGCCTGCAGCAGCACCGCCAGCACCTTGACGCGCGCACCGGTGACCCGGGCGCCGGTCGCCCGCACCTGCTCACGTGCCTGATCGAGGTTCGAGGCCAAGGGTGCCCTCCCGCGTCGCAAGGCGCGAGTTTACATCCGGCGCAGCATCAGGCCCTTGAGGTACTCGCCTTCCGGATGGGTGATCGACATCGGATGGTCGATTCCGGCCGCCAGCTGCCGCAGCACCTGCGCATCGACCCGCGCATCGACCGCGGCGCCGGCCACGATCCCGCGCAGGAGGTCGGCGGTGATGGCGCCCGAGCAGGAGAAGGTGAAGAGCAGTCCGCCGGGGGCGAGCAGGCGCATCGCCTTCAGGTTGATTTCCTTGTAGGCGCGCGCCGCGGCATCGACGTGCTGCACCGACGGCGCGAACTTGGGCGGATCGAGCACGATCAGGTCGAACTGCCGGCCCTCGGCGAGCATCGACTTGAGCGCGTCGAACACGTTGGCCTGCAGCCAGGTCGAGGGCGACTCGAAGCCGTTGTCGCGCTCGTTGGCGGCGGCCATCGCGAGCGCCTCGGCACTGGCGTCGATGGAGGTGGCCTCGGCCGCGCCGCCCCGCCGTGCGGCCAGCGTGAAGCCGCCGGTGTAGCAGAAGCAGTTGAGCACGCGCCGGCCGGCCGCGTGCTCGCCCACCAGCGCGCGGTTGTCGCGCTGGTCGATGTAGAAGCCGGTCTTGTGGCCGCCGATCACGTCGACCCGGTAGCGCACGCCGTGCTCCACGACCGGCACCGGGGCCGGCGCCTCGCCGCGGATCGGGCCGGCGCGCAGCGCCAGGCCCTCGCGCTCGCGGGCCGAGGCATCGGAGCGCTCGTAGACCGCCGCACAGCCGGTGGCCGCCACCAGCGCGTCGACGATCGCATCGCGCCAGCGCTCGACGCCGGCCGACAGGAACTGGACGACCAGCTGTCCGGCATAGCGGTCGACCACGCAGCCGGGCAGCCCGTCGGCCTCGCCGAACACCAGGCGCAGCGCGTCGGAGCGCTCGCGCAGCGGTTCGCGCCGCGCGACCGCCGCGTGCACGCGGGCGGCGACGAAGGCCTCGTCGACCGTCTCGGCCTCGTCGAAGGTCCAGACGCGCGCACGGATCGCCGAGGACGGGCTGAACGCGGCCCGGGCGAGGAAGCGGCCGTCGGCGCCGACGACGCGCACGGTGTCGCCCGGCGCGGCCTTGCCGCCGAGCCGCTCGACGGCGCCCGCGAACACCCACGGGTGCCGGCGCTGCAGCGAGGCGTCCTTGCGGGGCTTGAGGTGCAGGGTCGGCTCGGGGCGGTTCAACCGGACTCTCCGGAGCGGCGCCGGGCACGGGCGCGCGGATGGGTGGCGTCGTAGACCGCGGCGAGGCGCTGGAAATCGAGCGAGGTGTAGACCTGGGTGGTCGCGATGCTGGCGTGGCCGAGCAGCTCCTGGACTGCGCGCAGGTCGCCGCTCGACTGCAGCAGGTGGCTGGCGAACGAATGCCGCAGCACGTGGGGATGGACGTCCGAAGGCACGCCACGCTCGACACCCAGGCGCTTGACCAGCCGCTGCACGGCGCGGCCGGACAGCCGCGCGCCGCGCTGCGACAGGAAGAGCGCATGCGGATCCGCGCCCGGCGTGACGGCCACGAAGGCCGCGCGCAGCGCGAGCCAGGCGTCGAGCGCGGCCAGCGCCGGCCCGCCCACCGGTACCGTGCGCCGCTTGCCGCCCTTGCCCAGCACCTGCACCTCGGCCTCGTCGCGGGTCAGCCAGCCGCCCGAGCGGTAGGCACCGGCCCCGCCCCCGACCTCGACGTAGCGGGTGTCGAGCCCGGTCAGCTCGGACAGCCGCAGCCCGCTCGAGTAGAGCAGCTCGACGATCGCCTGGTCTCGTGCCCGCGCGAACGCACCGTCGGCGGGCGCGTCGGCCTCGTCGTCCGGCTGCACGAAGCGCAGCGCGAGGTCGGGCGGCAGCGCCTTGGGCAGCCGCTTGGGCCGGCGGGGCGCCCGCACGCCGCGGACCGGATTGGCCGGCACGTCGCCGCGGACCGCGAGGAAGTCGAGGAAGCCCCGCCAGGCCGACAGCCGGCGCGCGATCGAGCTGGGCGCGAGTCCGGCCCGCGCCGCGCCAGCGACCCAGCGGCGCACGTCGGCCTCGGTGAGCGCGGCCCAGTCGCGCCCGTCGGCGAGCCGGCGCAGCTCGGCGAGTTCGCGGCCGTAGGCCTCGAGCGTGCGGGGCGAGCAGGCGCGCTCGGTGCGCAGCCGGCTCAGCCAGGCGGCGACCCGGTCGTCGGGGGCGGCAGCGGGCGGCGCGGCGTGCATCGTCGACCCGGCGCCGGCACCGCCGTCGGGGTTCAGGGCAGCAGCCGGGACAGCGCGGCGCTGCCGATCTCGGCGATGCGCTCGAGGAACGCGGTGCCCATGCCGGCCTGGAAGCGGGCCGGGTCGGGCGAGCCGAGCACCAGCAGCCCGAAGGCCTGGGGGGCGGCGCCGACGCGCATCGGCAGCAGTGCGATGGAGCGGGTCTGGCTGCCGCCGCCGTGCAGCCAGGCGGCCACGCTGAGCTCGGCGTTGGGGCCGCAGTAGGGCTGCTTGACGCTGTCGGCCAGGGCCTTCACCTCGGGCTCGACCTCGGCCGCGGCCGGCAGGTCGGCGTGGGCCGCATCGAGCCCCCACAGGCGCAGCGCCGCCTGCGGCACCGAGAAGTCGTTCGCCAGGCCCTCGGCCACCCGCGCCGGCAGCTCGCGCACGTCGCGCACGCGCAGCAGCTCGCGCGTCCAGTGCTGGAGCTTGCCGGCGATCGCGTCGTTCTCCTGGCCGATGCGCAGCAGCTCGGCCAGCCGCATCTCCAGCGCCTTGTTCTTGTCGCGCAGCAGGTCGACCTGCCGCTCGACGAGCGACACCGCGCGCCCGCCGTGCGGATGCGGCACGGTGATCGATGCGAGCAGCTCGGCGTTGGCGTCGAAGAAGCCGGGGTTGTCGCGGAGGTACTGCGCGACCTGGTCGGCGCTGGCGTCGGGGCTGTTCATCGGGGTGTTCCGGTGGCGGGGCGGGTGAGGCAGGCGGGGCGGGGTCGGGCGGGCGAGGCGGGGCTGCGGCGGCTAGGCCGCAGCGAGCTCGATCTCGCCGGTGAAGACCGAGACGGCCGGGCCGGTCATCATGACCGAGGCGCCGTGCCATTCGAGGGTGAGCACGCCGCCGCGGGTCTCGACGTCGACGCGCGGATCCAGCAGCCCGCGGCGGATGCCGGCGACCACCGCCGCGCAGGCGCCGCTGCCGCAGGCCAGCGTCTCGCCGACGCCGCGCTCGAAGACGCGCAGCCGCACGCGCGAGCGCGACACGACCTGCATGAAGCCCGCGTTCACGCGGCGCGGGAAGCGCGCGTGCGACTCCACCAGCGGCCCCTCGGTGCCGACCGGCGCGGTGTCGACGTCCTCGACCACCTGCACCGCGTGCGGGTTGCCCATCGAGACCACCGAGATCCAGCGCTCGCCGCCGGGCAGGGTCAGCGGCCACAGCAGGTCCTCGCCCTCGGGGCGGCCCGCGAGCCCGGTCGCGTCGAAGGGCACCCGCGCGGGCTCGAGCACCGGCGCGCCCATGTCGACGGTGACGCGCCCGTCGGCCTGCAGGCGCGGCTCGATGACGCCGCACTTCGTGCGCACGCGCACCACGGTCTTCTCGGTCAGGCCCTGGTCGCGCACGAAGCGCACGAAGCAGCGCGCGCCGTTGCCGCACTGCTCGACCTCGCCGCCGTCGGCGTTGAAGATCCGGTAGACGAAGTCGACGTCCGGGCCGTCGGGCGGCTCGACCAGCAGCATCTGGTCGGCGCCGACGCCGAAATGCCGGTCGGCGAGCGCGCGCCACTGGGCAGGCGCGAGCGCCACGCGCTGGCGCACGCCGTCGAGCACGACGAAGTCGTTGCCGGCGCCCTGCATCTTGGTGAACTTGAGCCGCATGGCGCGATTATCGCTCAATCGACATAGGGGCTCGGCTCGCCCGGCGGACGGGTCTTGAACCGCTTGTGCGACCACAGGTACTGCGCCGGCATCTCGCGGACGCGGGCCTCGATGAAGGCGTTCATCCGCGCGGTCGCGGACTCGATGTCGGGGCCGGCCGGATCCTCCAGCGGCGGATGGAAGGTGCCGACGTAGCCCTCGGGCGTCATCCGCGTCACGAAGGGCAGCACGGTCGCGCCGGTCATCTGGACCAGCCGCGCGGTGGCGGTCACCGTGGCCGCGGGCACGCCGAAGAACGGCACGAACACCGCGTCGCGGGCGCCGAGATCCATGTCGGGCAGGTAGTAGAACGGCACGCCCTCGCGCATCACGCGGACCGCCGCACGCACGCCCTGCTGGCGCGACAGCACGATGCCGGGAAAGCGCTCGCGCCCGCGGCGCATCGTCGCGTCGACCACCGGGTTCTTCTGGCGCTGGTACATGGTCACGAACCGGGACTTCATCGCGAGCCGCAGGCCGCCGGCATCGAGCGCGACGAAGTGCGGCGCGAGGATGATCACCGGCTTGCCCAGCAGCTGGTCCAGCACCTCCTCGCCTTCGATCCGGACCAGCGCCTGGATCCGCTCGGCCGGCCCGAACCAGAAGATGAAGCGCTCGAGGATGCTGCGCATGAACCACTGGAAGTGCTCGCGCCCGAGCCGGTGCCGCTCGCGCTCGCTCATGTCGGGATAGCACAGGCGCAGGTTGACCAGGGTCACGTGCCGCCGGGGTCGGGCGAGCCACCAGGCGAGGGTGCCCAGCAGGCCGCCCAGCACCCGCAGCACGGGCAGCGGCAGCCGCGAGATCGCGGTGAGCAGCGCGAGGCCCAGACGGGTGCCGAGGTAGCCGCGGACGGGCGGGTCCGCCGGCGCACCGCTCAAGCGGGGCCCCCGGAGCCGTCGTCCGCCGCGGGCACGCGTGCCGGACCCGCCGCGCGCGGCGGCGTCTTGTAGCGGTTGTAGCCCCAGAAGTACTGGTCGGGAATGCGTCGGATCATGGTTTCCATCGCGCGATTGACCGCTTCGGGCGAGGCGTCGCCCTCGAGCGGCTCGAACCGCACGCGCCAGCCGGCGCCGTCCGGCAGGCGCTCGCCGCAGGCCAGCAGCACCGAGGCGCCGGTGGCGCGGGCGAGCCGCTGCGGCAGGGTCATCGTATAGGCCGGTCGGCCGAAGAACGGCGCCCAGACGCCGTCTCCGTCGCTCGGCACCTGGTCGGGCAGCACGCCGATGGCCTCGGCGCGCTTGAGCGCGCGCAGCAGGCCGCGCACGCCGGCGGCGCTCGCCGGCACCGGCCGCACACCCGGCGACTCGCGACCGGTCTCGACGAGCCGGCGCACCGCCGGCAGGCGCGGCGGCTTGTAGAGCACGGTGATCGGGCCGCTGCGGGCGACCGCCCGGGCCGCGGCCTCGAAGCAGCCGAGATGCGGCGTCAGCAGGATCACCCCGCGGCCGCCGGCCCGGGCGCGGTCGAGCGCCTCCTGCCCCTCCACGCTGATCAGCGCCTCGACGGCCGCATCGTCGCCGAACCACACGAAGGGCGTCTCGCCTGCGGCTCGGCCCGCCTCTTCGGCGGTGCGGCGCAGCCGGGCGTCGTCGAGCAGGCCGGCGAGGGCGAGGTTGTCGGCGGACTTGCGCCGGTATCCGGACGACAGCACGAGGGCCAGCCGACCGAGCGCGGCGCCGAGTGCCTGGGACCAGCGCAGCGGGAGGCGGGCGACGAGTCGGGCGAGCCGGACGAGCATGGACCTTGGGAATGACCGCGTCGGAAGACCGCTGTTCGGGGCAAGGGCCGAATGCGGGGTGTCTATAATGGCGGTGCCGCCGAGTTAATTGGACAACTTGCAGGGCGGCCTAGAAGTACTGCTAAAGCGTCGCCGCTTCTCCGGAGCCGGCAACGCCGATCCGGTTCGAAGGTCGCCTCGCGGCGGCCATCTTACCGGCTGTCCGTCGCCCATCATGGAGAACGCACTTGGCCAAGGATTTCCTCTTCACCTCGGAATCGGTTTCCGAGGGTCACCCCGACAAGGTCGCCGACCAGATCTCTGACGCGATCCTCGACGCCATCTTCACCCAGGACAAGTACTCGCGCGTCGCCGCCGAGACCCTGGTGAACACCGGCCTCGTGGTGCTCGCCGGCGAGATCACGACCGGCGCGCACGTCGACTACATCGACGTCGCCCGCGACACGATCAAGCGCATCGGCTACGACAACACCGAGTACGGCATCGACTACAAGGGCTGCGCGGTCCTGGTCGCGTACGACAAGCAGAGCCAGGACATCGCCCAGGGCGTCGACGAGGGCCGGGGCATCGACCTCGACCAGGGCGCCGGCGACCAGGGCCTGATGTTCGGCTACGCGTGCGACGAGACGCCGGTGCTGA
>JAIYAG010000270.1 GCA_027489195.1 Burkholderiales bacterium
GGTTCAGCAGCGCCGCGAGTGCGGTGATGTCGTCGGGGAGGGCGGCGTTGTCCCAGCCGTGCTGGCTGTGCCGGGCGAGCGCCGTCGCCAGCAGCACGTTGCGCACGCGGGGCACGTTCGACAGGTGGTCGTTGGTCAGCAGCTGCAGCAGCTCGGGCAGTCGCCAGGCCTTCATCAGTGCCTGCTCGAGGTCGCAGAGCTGCACGTTCAGCACATCGCGCTGCGCGTGCGCCGAGCGCAGCGTCGGATCGGCCCGCTGGCGCCGCTCGATCTCGAGCGCGAGCTGCGGCGCGTGACACCAGAGCAGCGCCTCGGCGAAGTCGTGCAGCAGCGCGGCCTCCTGGATGATCTCGGCATCGGTGTCCTGGCGGTGCATCGCGAAGCCGATCGCGAAGCGCGCGGCGCGGTGCGCACGGCGCAGCACCTGCTCGACGCCCTCGAGCGCGCCGGGGATCGGCGCGAGCGTGGCCTCGATGGTCTTCTGGCCCGCGAAGGTCCGGAAGAAGCTGCTGACCCCCATCATCAGCACTGCGGCGGTCACCGTCTCGGTGTCGGTCACGATCCGCGCCGGACGGTGCCGCGCGACATGCGACAGCACCTTGAGCGACATCAGCGGGTCCTCGAGGACGACCTCGGCGATCGCCCGGGGGGCGATGTCGTCCTCGTCCTCGCGCATCGCGTCGATCGCCGCTGCGGTCCGCGCGAGCACCGGGATCTCGGCGGCGCTGATCGCCTGGATCCAGCCCGACAGGCCTGCGGGTGCACGGGTCAGCATGATGGTCTCCTGTGCTGTGCGTCCGACTCTATATCGGTACCGCGCGGGCTGCGCTGAAGCGGGGCGCCGCGTGTCGGAGGGGCTGCGCCGACGGTCGGCGCGCGGACTGCGCCGCGCCCGCTCAGAGCGGTCGGCCGACCGCGATCGGGCGCACGGCCGCCGTGTGCAGCACCGAACGCGGCGAGCGGCTCCAGGCATGGCCGGCCGGCTGGCCCGCCGCGTCCGCGTAGAGACGCATCACGCCGCGGCCGGCGCCGGTGCGCGGCGGCGGCCCGGCCCGCTCGTCGTCCGGGCCGTGGGGGCTCGCGGTCGCATCGATGACCGGCAGGGCCCACTGCGTCCAGCCCGGATGCGCGGGCGCACCGTCGACGGGCTGGGGCAGGGCGTCGACGAGCACCACGTGCCCGGTGTCGGAGGCGCCCGGCGGATAGGCGATCGCCACGATGTCGCCCGGCACGATCGCATCGATGCGGGCGATCCGCAGGAAGCCGTCGGCACGCCCGATCGCGGCGACATAGTCGATCGCCTGCGGGCGGCCGTCCGGGCTGGCCGCGACCAGCGCCGCCAGTGCCTGCGGATCGGTGCGCTCGAGCAGCGCGTTGAGCAGGCCGCTGCAGTCGGTCCAGGCGAGCGAGGGCCGCGTGCCGTCGGCGAAGCGCACCTGCGAACGATGGCGGTAGCCGGTCCGCGCGGGGTCGAGCGAGGCGAGGAGCTCGCGGGCCAGTGCCAGGCGGGGCGGCACGGACGCAGTGCTGCCGCCGGCGGGCCCCTGCGCCGCCCGCGCCGCCGGCCGCAGCCCGAACGCCGCGGCCAGTGCCGCCGCCAGGTGCACGCGGCGCATCGCCGAACGGGGGGAGCGAGTCATCGGCGTCGGTGCACGGTCATGGACCGGCTTCTAGGCGGGGGCCAACTGCTCGAGCGGCCAGCGCGGCCGGACATCGAATGCGCCGGCATGCGGCGCGGCCAGGCCGGCCTCGCGCAGCGCACGCAGCCGCAGCGCGCCGGCGAACGCGATCATCGCGCCGTTGTCGGTGCACAGCGCCGGCTCCGGGAAGCAGACGCGCAGCCCGTCGCGCGCGCTCGCATCGGCCAGCCGCTCGCGCAGCCGGCGGTTGGCGCTGACGCCGCCGGCGATCACCAGCGTGCGCAGCCCGGTTGCTCGCACCGCGGCCAGCGACTTCGCGACCAGCACGTCGACGATCGCGGCCTGCGCCTCGGCGGCGAGGTCGGCACGCGACTGCTCGGTCGGCAGGCCGCGGGCGATGCGCGTGGCGACCGCGGTCTTGAGCCCGGAGAAGCTGAAGTCGAGGTCGCCCGAGTGCAGCTTCGGGCGGGGCAGCTCGAAGCGTCCCGGCGTGCCGGACTCGGCGAGGCGCGCGATCGCGGGTCCGCCGGGGTAGCCCAGGCCGAGCAGCTTGGCGCTCTTGTCGAAGGCCTCGCCGGCGGCGTCGTCGACCGATTCGCCGAGCAGCGCGTAGCGGCCGACGCCGTCGACCCGCAGCAGCTGCGTGTGGCCGCCGGAGACGAGCAGGGCGACGAAGGGGAAGTCGGGCGCATCGGCCGAGAGCAGCGGCGACAGCAGGTGGCCCTCGAGGTGGTGCACGCCGAGCGTCGGCACGCCGAGCGCGAAGCCGAGCGACTGGGCGACCGCGGCGCCGACCAGCAGGGCGCCGGCCAGGCCCGGCCCCTCGGTGTAGGCGATCGCGTCGACCGCGTCGAGCGCGACCCCGGCCTCGGCGAGCACCTGGCGCGTGAGTGGCAGCAGCCGCCGGATGTGGTCGCGCGAGGCGAGCTCGGGGACGACCCCGCCGTAGCGCTCGTGCATCGCGACCTGCGAGTGCAGTGCCTGCGCGAGCAGGCCGCGCGCGTCGTCGTAGAGCGCGACGCCGGTCTCGTCGCAGGAGGTCTCGATGCCCAGGGTCAGCATCGGTGCAGTGTAGCAAGCGCGCCCGGGCGCCCCCGGGGCCGTGGCGCGCTTCTTGCGTGGACGGGGCATGCGGATCCTGGTGGTCAACGACGAGGCGCAGCTCGCCGAGGCGCTGCGCGAAGGTCTCGCCGAGGCGGGCTACACGGTGGTGGCGACCGTGCCGGCCGACCTGCGCCTGCCCGAGCGGGTGGCCGAGCTGTCGCCCGATCTCATCGTCATCGACGAGGACAGCGCCGGCCGCGACATCCTCGAGCACGTCTGCGTCGCCACCCAGGACGCGCCGCGCGCGATCGTCATGTTCACCCAGGACCGCAGCACCGACCGGATGCAGCGCGCCATCGCCGCCGGTGTCTCCGGGTACGTGGTCGCGGGGCTGGCCGCCGAGCGGGTGCAGCCGGTGCTCGATGTGGCGCTCGCGCGCTTTCGCATCGAGCAGGACCTGCGCGCCCAGCTCGCGGACGCCCGCACCCGGCTCGAGGACCGCAAGGTGCTCGACCGCGCGAAGGTGCTGCTGATGTCGCGCCAGGGCCTGAGCGAGGACGACGCACACCGGCGGATGCGGCGCATCGCGATGGACCGGAACATGAAGCTGGTGGACGTCGCGCGACGGCTGATCGACGCGGCCGACCTGCTCGGATGACGGGCCCGACGGTCATGCTGCGCCGCACGAATGCGGTGCGGCCTCCCGGATCCGGGGCGGGGCGGGGCACCGCCATGGCGCCCGCCCGGTCGCGCCGGTCCCGGCAGCACGGGAGGCGATGCCCGGAGAGGCCCTGTTCATGCGGGTTTCCGGAGGGGTGCTCGGCGCGGGGGCATCTGGCACGGCTCGTGCATGCCTGCTGGCCACGGCTAATGGCGGCCGGACTGCAGTCAACGGCGACTGCGAGGGCGACGCGAGAGCGTCGGCATCCAACCCTGTCCGGGATCGCGCCATGTCCGCTGAAGCCAACGTTCCGTCGTCGCTCGGTTGCTCGTCGCTGCTCCCCTCTCCGGTGCCCGAGAGCGCGAACAACGTGCCCGGCCCGGCCCTTTCCGGGCGCCTCGACGCGCTCCCCGGCGCCGATGCTCCCGTCCCCGCCGACCGCCGCCGCTTCGTGCGCGGCCTCGCCGCGGCCGGTGCCGCAGGGATCACCGGCATGATCGACCCCGCGATCCGCAACGTCGCCTGGGCCGCCGGCTCCGACGCGCCCGAGAAGAAGGAAGTGAAGATCGGCTTCATCCCGCTGACCGACTGCGCGTCGGTGGTGATGGCGGCGGTCAACGAGTTCGACAAGAAGTACGGCGTCAAGATCGTCCCGACCAAGGAGGCCTCCTGGGCCTCGGTGCGGGACAAGCTGGTCAACGGCGACATCGACTTCGCGCACGTGCTGTACGGCCTCATCTACGGCGTGCAGCTCGGCATCGGCGGTCCGAAGAAGGACATGGCGATGCTGATGAACCTGAACCACAACGGCCAGGCCATCACGCTGTCGAAGAAGCTGTCCGACAAGGGCGCCGTCGACGGCCCCTCGCTCGCGAAGCTGATGCAGACCGACAAGCGCGAGTACGTCGGCGCGCAGACCTTCCCGACCGGCACCCATGCGATGTGGCTGTACTACTGGCTGGGCGCGTACGGCATCAACCCGCTGCGCGACATGAAGGTCATCACCGTGCCGCCGCCGCAGATGGTCGCGAACATGCGGGTCGGCAACATGGACATGTACTGCGTGGGCGAGCCGTGGAACCACCGCGCGATCGCCGACGGCATCGGCGTGACCGGCATCACCACGCAGGACATCTGGAAGGACCATCCCGAGAAGGTGCTGGGGACCACCGCCGACTTCGTCAAGCAGAACCCGAACACCTGCCGCGCGGTCACGACGGCGGTGCTCGAGGCCGGCCGCTGGATCGACGCGGGCCTGCAGAACAAGAACAAGATGGCCGACGTCATCTCGCAGCAGGCCTATGTCAACACGTCGCGCGACGTGATCATCGACCGCATCCTCGGGCGCTATCAGAACGGCCTGGGCAAGACCTGGGACGATGCGAACCACATGAAGTTCTTCAACGACGGTGCGGTCAACTATCCGTACCTGTCGGACGGGATGTGGTTCCTGACCCAGCACCGCCGCTGGGGGCTGCTCAAGTCCGACCCCGACTACCTCGCGGTCGCCAAGCAGGTCAACCAGACGGCGATCTACAAGGACGCCGCGGCGCAGCTGAA
>JAIYAG010000431.1 GCA_027489195.1 Burkholderiales bacterium
ATGGCGGCCAGCGCGGTGCCGAGCTGCAGGCGGGCCCCCTCCCGGGCGGCCAGCAGCGCCTCGGTGATCGGCCGGCCGGGCGAGAGGTCGATCGACAGCGGCTCGCCCGGCCGCCAGAAGCTGGAGATCTGCAGCACGGCCGGCCCGGACAGGCCGCGGTGCGTGAACAGCAGGTCCTCCACGAACGGCGTGGCCCCGGCCACGCCCGGCACCGACACGCCGACCTCGAGCGCCAGGCCCGACAGCTCGGCGAACGGCTGCCAGGACTGCGCGGTGAAGGTGAGCGGCACGAGCGCCGGGCGAGGCTCGACGAGGCGCAGGCCGAAGCGCTGGGCGAGGCGGTGGCCCCAGTCGGTGGCGCCGATCTTCGGGATCGACAGGCCGCCGGTGGCCACCACCAGCGACCGGCAGGCGAGCTCGCCCGCGTCTGTGCCGAGCACGAAGCGCTCGCCGGCGTCGGCGGGAGCCTCGGGCCGCAGCACCTCGTGCACCGCGCACGGTCTGAACCAGGTCACCCCGCCGCGCTCGCACTCGGCGCGCAGCAGCTCGACGATGCGTTCGCTCGAGTCGTCGCAGAACAGCTGGCCGCGGTGCTTCTCGTGCCAGCCGATGCGGTGCGACTCGACGAGCTTCACGAAGCGCCGCGGCCCGTAGGCGCGCAGCGCGTGCCTCGCGAAGCCGGGGTCTTCCGACAGGAAGCGCTCCGGCCGATCGGCGTCGACGTTGGTGAAGTTGCAGCGCCCGCCGCCCGAGATGCGGATCTTCTCGGCCAGGCGCGCGGAATGGTCGACCAGGGCGACCTTCAGGCCGCGCTGCGCGGCGACGCCGGCACAGAACAGGCCGGCCGCGCCGGCGCCGACGATGACCGCGTCGAATCGCTGTCGCATGAGCCCTCGTGGGCACAGGCGCCCGGTTGGAAGCCCGCGAGTCTAGCCCAGCGCGTGCCGGACGCCGGGCACGATCGCCGCCTCGGCAGCAGGCACGATCGCCGCCTCCGCAGCAGGCACGATCGCCGCCTCCGCGGCGAGGGCGCGGCCGATGAGCAGGATGGCGGGGCTGCCGAGCCGTTCGCGGGCGAGGGTCTCGAGCAGCGCGCCGAGCGTGGTGCGCACAGTGCGCTGCAGCCCGGCCAGACCCGCGGACTGGACGACGGCGGCCGGCAGCGACGCCGGCAGCCCGCCTGCCAGCAGCGCGTCGCGGATCTCGGCGGCCCGCGCCACGCCCATGTAGACCGCCAGCGTCAGCCCGGAGCGCGCCAGGCCCGCCCAGTCGACCTCGTCGCCGCCGGGGGCCGGATGTCCGGTGACGAAGGCCACGCCGTGCGCGAGCTCACGGTGGGTCAGCGAAGTGCCGAGCGCCTGGGCGGCGGCGATGCCCGCGGTCAGCCCGCTCACCACCTCGCAGCCGATGCCGTGGGCGGCGAGCCAGGCGATCTCCTCGCCCGCCCGTCCGAACACCATCGGGTCACCGCCCTTGAGCCGCACGACGCGCGCACCGGTGCGTGCGCAGCGCACCATCAGCCGCTGGATGAACGACTGCGGGGTCGAGCGGCAGCCGCCGCGCTTGCCGACGCGGATCACGCGGGCGGCGGGCCGGGCGAGCGCGACCACGCGCGGATCGACCAGGTCGTCGACCAGCAGCACGTCGGCCGCCTCGATCGCGCGCAGCGCGCGCACGGTGAGCAGGTCGGGGTCGCCGGGTCCGGCGCCGACCAGGGCGACCGGGTGCGGCGTGCGTGTCGGCGTGGGTGTCGGCGTGTCGATCGTCCTGGACATCGTCGGGTCCGGTCGCCCTGGTGGGGGCCGCTCAGGCCGCGACCGCCGCGCGCATCCGCGGCCGCACGCCGACCGCCTGCAGCACCGCGGCCACCTGCTGCTCGATCGGCTCGGGCACCGGCCGCTCGCCCGCCAGCACCGACTGGATCCAGCGGGCGGTCGCCGGGGCGTCGTGCGCATCGGGCAGCGCCGGCATGTCGCGCGCGGGGCCGGCGGTGGCCGGCACCAGGATCTCGCTGCGGCCCTCGTGCACCCAGTCGATCTGGGCGGCCCGACGGGTGCTCGCCACCGGCTCGCCCTCGGTGCCGCGCATCACCAGCGCCGTGCGACCGGTGGCCTCGAAGTAAGCATGCTGCAGGGTCGCGAACTCCGGATGCGTGAATGCGGTGAGCCGCAGGCAGGTCTCGGACGTGGTGGGATTGAGCAGCTTCGCGAGCGTGTGGCCGACGTTGCGCACGCCGAGCTGCCAGCGCAGCTCGAGCAGTGCCGCGAGCCGCGAGGACAGCGTCGACACCGGCAGGAAGGCCGGGTCGCCGCGGGCGATCGCGGCCTCGGCCGCATGCGTGCCGCCGGCCGAGCCCAGGCCCATCGCCTGCATGATCTCGGCGGTGGTGGTGCGGCGCGGATCGTTCGTCACGCCGTGCACGACGACCTGCACGCCCGCGTCGGCGATCAGGCAGGCGAGCAGCGGCACCAGGTTCGCGGTGTGGCGCGCGCCGTTGTAGCTCGGTATCGAGACCACCGGCCGTGCCGCGTCGACCGGCACGCGCGCGATCAGCGGCTCGAGCACGTCGACCCCGGCGCGGATCTCGTCGAGGCTCTCGCCCTTCATCCGCAGCGCGATCAGGATCGCACCGAGCTCGATGTCGGCGAAGCCTCCGCCGAACATCGAATCGAACATCGTCACTGCGCTGTCGTAGGTCAGCCCGCGGGCGCCTTCGCGGCCGCGTCCGATCTCCTTGATGAAGGGCTGGGCATCCATGAGCACTCCGGGTTCAGCCCTGCGTATTGCAAGGGCCGTGCCGGGTGTCCTGGACGCGACGATCCGCACGATCGTCGGGCGATCCGGGCGGCTCATGCCGTCCGCGTGTCGGCGACGGGCGCTTCGGCGACCAGCCGGGCGACCTCGATCCGGCACGAGCCGCATCCGGTGCCGCATGAGAGTGCGGCCTGCACCGCGTCGAGGCGTCGCTCGCCGGTCCGCGCGACGAACCCGAGGATCTGCCGGTCGGTGACGCCGACGCAGCTGCAGACGGTCCGCGCGCGCGGCGTGTCGGCGGCGCCCGCCGGCCCGAGCAGCGCGGCGAGCGAACGCAGCGGCGTCGCGTCGACGACGGTGGCCTGCAGCCGCCGCGCCTCGGCCTCGTCGGCCTCGCCGCCGTCGCCGGCCACCAGCGCGAAGTCGAGCCGGCCGCCCTCGGCGGCGAGCCAGCGCAGTCGCCCGCGCCGCCGGTCCTCGTAGCGCAGCAGCGTGCCCGGGTCGCGACCGAAGGCGGCGGCGACGGCCTGCGGCAGCGCCTCCCCGAAGGGCTCGTCGGCGGCGAGCCGCAGCGTCCAGCCGCTCTCCTCGCGCCCGAACGGCAGGCAGCTCGCATGGCCCGCAGCGCCGAAGCAGACGCGCAGCGCTTCACGCACGGCAGCGTGATGCGGCGGCGCGACGCGCCCGACCGCGGTCAGCCGGTAGGGCAGCGCCGCGCGCCGGACCGAGATCGCCGCGTGCTTGAGCTCGGGCTGCTTCGACACCGGATCGAGCGCGCCCAGGGTGAGGCGATTCACGCCGCCACTCACCCATTCGGGTCCCCAGTGCATCGACACGAAGGCCTGGCCGGCGCGCAGCGTGCCGCTGCCCCGGACCGGCAGCGTCAGCGCGCCGCGGCGGCTGGCGACCTCGACCAGCTCGCCGTCGACGAAGCCGCGCCGCTCGAGTTCGGCGGGCGCGAGCTGCAGCGAGGGCTCGGGGTCGTGCGCGAAGAGCTGGGGCACGAGGCCGGTCCGGCTGCCGCCGTGCCAGGCATCGCGGGTGCGACCGGTCAGCAGCCGCAGCGGGCGTCGCGCATCGGGCGCCTCGGCGACCGCGCGCCACGGCTCGGCCGCGAAGCGGGCGCGACCGTCGGCGGTCGGGAAGCGGCCGTCCTCGTACAGCCGCGCGCGGCCCGCGCTCGCACCCGCGGGATACGGCCACTGCTGCGGGCCGTCGCGCTCGAGCACGTCCCAGCCCAGCCCGCTCAGGTCGAGGTCGCGGCCCGCGGTGAGTCCGCGCCACTCGTCCCAGACCGCGCCCGGTCCGTCCCAGTCGAAGCGGGCGCCGCCGGCCGCCGGCAGCCGTGCCTGCAGCCGCCGCGCGAAGTCGGCGGCGATCGCCCAGTCGGCGCGGGCCTCGCCGGGCGCGGGCAGCGCGGCGCGCACGCGCGAGACCCGGCGCTCGGAGTTGGTCACCGTGCCGGACTTCTCGGGCCAGGTCGACGCCGGCAGCAGCAGGTCGGCGAAGGGTTCGGTGGCGGTGCCCGCGTAGGCCTCCTGGAGCACGACGAACTCGGCCCGGGCCAGCGCGGCGGACACCGCCTCGGTGTCGGGCAGCGACTGGACCGGATTCGTGCAGGCGATCCACACGCAGCGCACGCGGCCCGCGCCGACCGCCTCGAACAGCTCGACCGCCGTCAGGCCCGGCGTCGAGGGCAGCGCGTCGACGCCCCAGTGACGCGCGACCGCGTCGCGATCGGCCGCGTTCGACGGATCGCGGTGCCCGGGCAGCAGGTTCGCCATCGTGCCGGTCTCGCGCCCGCCCATCGCGTTGGGCTGGCCGGTCAGCGACAGCGGGCCCGCGCCGGGACGGCCGATCTGGCCGGTCGCCAGGTGCAGGCCGATCAGCGCGGCGTTCTTCGCGGTGCCCGAACTCGACTGGTTCAGGCCCTGGCAGTACAGCGACAGCGTCGGGCCGGCGGTGGCGAACCAGCGCGCGGCGGTGAGGATCGACTCGACGGGCACGCCGCAGACCTCGGCCGCCCAGGCCGGCGTGCAGTCGCGCACCACGGCGCGCAGCGCCTCGAAGCCTTCGGTGTGCGCGTCGATGTACGCGCGGTCGACCCAGCCTTCCCAGAGCATCGCGTGCAGCATCGCGTGGCACAGCGCGACGTCGGTGCCGGGAAGGATCGGCAGATGCAGGTCGGCCAGCTCGGCGGTGTCGGTGCGGCGCGGATCGACGACGACGATCTTCAGGTCCGGGCGCGCGCGCCGCGCGTCCTCGACGCGGCGCATCAGCACCGGATGCGCCCAGGCGGCGTTCGAGCCGGCGAAGAACAGGCAGCCCGCGAGGTCGATGTCCTCGTAGCAGGCGGGCGGCGCGTCGGCGCCGAGCGTGCGGCGATAGCCCGCCACCGCCGAGGACATGCACAGCCGCGAGTTCGAGTCGACGTTGTTGGTGCCGGCGACCGCGCGCGCCAGCTTGTTGAAGACGTAGTAGTCCTCGGTCAGCAGCTGGCCCGACACGTAGAACGCGACCGAGTCCGGCCCGTGCGTCGCGATGCAGTCGGCGAAGCGCGTGGCCGCATGGTCGAGCGCATCGTCCCAGGCGAGCCGCGCGCGCGGGGCGTCGCGCGCGGTGCGCAGCATCGGCGCCAGCAGACGGCCAGGCCGGACCAGCTCCACGCGCTGCGTCTTCGCCAGCGTCGCGCCCTTCGTGCACAGCCGACCGAAGTTCGCCGGATGCGCCGGGTCACCGCGCACCTCGACGACGCGGCGCGCCTCGCCCTCGCCCTGCGTGCGCACGATCGTGCCGCAGCCCACGCCGCAGTACGGGCAGGTCGAACGGACCTCGTCGTCGGAGAGCGTGGCGTCCATCGTCGACAGGTCCGGCACCCGTTCAGTCGCCGGCGCGCAGCTCGGTCGCGTCCATCCACACCCGTCCGGCGGACACCCGCAGGGCGAACGGACGGGCACAGCCGACGTCGGGGGCGGCGGCCTGCCCGTCGGCCAGGCCGATGCTCCAGTTGTGCAGCGGGCAGGCGACGCGCTCGCCGAAGACGATGCCCTGCGACAGCGGTCCGCCCTTGTGCGGGCAGCGGTCGAGCAGCGCGAAGACAGCGCCGGCGGCACTACGGAACAGGGCGACGTCGCCACCGCGCGGGCGCCTGAGCACGCGCGCGCCCTGCAGCGGCACGTCCTCCACCGCGCAGACGTCGATCCAGTCGGTGGCGGCGTCCGACGCCACGGCAGAGGCCGCCACGATCGGGACGGTCTTCTGCGCCGGCTGCAGCCGGCGTTGATCGTCGTGGTCCATCGCAACCGTCTCCCGGGTGTCCACCATCGTCCTCATGCGATCGACAGCGGCGCGAACTGCCGCTCGTCGACGCCCGCCCGCGCCCGCTCGTGCCAGGGGTCGGGCTCCTCGGCGAGCGACCACTGCAACCGCTCGTAGAGCGCGCGCCGCCCCGCGGCGTCGTCGAGGATCCGCTTCTTCACCGCGTCGAGACCGACGCGCTTGACGTAGTGCACCGTCCGCTCCAGATACCAGCCCTCCTCGCGGTAGAGCTGCAGGAAGGCGCCCGAGTACTCGAGCACCTCCTCGTGCGTCGTCACCTTCACGAGGAACTCGGCGACCTCGGTGCGGATGCCGCCGTTGCCGGCGACGTAGAGCTCCCAGCCCGAGTCGACGCCGATCACGCCGACGTCCTTGATGCCGGCCTCGGCACAGTTGCGCGGGCAGCCCGACACCGCGAGCTTGACCTTGTGCGGCGCGTACATCCGCCACAGGTCGCGCTCGAGCTGCTTGCCCATCAGCGTCGAGTCCTGGGTGCCGAAGCGGCACCACTCGGACCCCACGCAGGTCTTCACCGTGCGCAGGCCCTTGGCGTACGCATGGCCCGAGGGCATGCCGAGCGCCGTCCACACCGCCGGCAGGTCCTCGCCCTTGACGCCGAGCAGGTCGATCCGCTGCCCGCCGGTGACCTTCACCGTCGGGATCTTGTAGGCGTCGACCACGTCGGCGATGCGGCGCAGCTCGGAGGCGCTGGTCTCGCCGCCCCACATCCTGGGGATGACCGAGTAGGTGCCGTCCTTCTGAATGTTGGCGTGCATCCGCTCGTTGACGAAGCGTGCGCGCGGGTCGTCGCGCGCCTCGCGCGGCCAGGTGCTGATCAGGTAGTAGTTCAGCGCCGGCCGGCAGGTGGCGCAGCCGTCGGGCGTGCGCCAGTCGAGCGCGGCCATCGTGGCGGCGAGCGTCAGCAGCTTCGTGCCGTCCGCACGCGGCTGGCGGATCGCGGCGCGCAGGTCCTCGTGGCCGAGCTCGGTGCAGCCGCAGACCGCCTTCTTCTTCGGCGCCGCCGAATAGTCCGAGCCGAGCGTGTTCATCAGGATCTGCTCGACCAGCCCGGTGCACGAGCCG
>JAIYAG010000033.1 GCA_027489195.1 Burkholderiales bacterium
CCGAACGGCGCGGGCAAGTCGACCATCTTCCGGATGATCAGCGGCACCGAGACGCCGGACTCCGGCGAGGTCACGCTCGGCAAGACCGTGCAGCTCGCGCACGTCGACCAGTCGCGCGACGCGCTCGAGGACAAGAAGAACGTCTGGGAGGCCATGTCGGGCGGCGCCGACATCATCACGGTCGGCCGCTTCGAGATCCAGTCGCGCGCCTACATCGGCCGCTTCAACTTCAAGGGCAGCGACCAGCAGAAGCTCGTCGGTTCGCTGTCGGGTGGCGAGCGCGGCCGGCTGCACCTGGCCAAGACGCTGCTCACCGGCGGCAACGTGCTGCTGCTCGACGAGCCCTCGAACGACCTGGACGTCGAGACGCTGCGTGCGCTCGAGGATGCGCTGCTCGACTTCGCCGGCTGCATCATGGTGATCTCGCACGACCGCTGGTTCCTCGACCGGATCGCGACGCACATCCTCGCGGCCGAAGGCGATTCGCAATGGACGTTCTTCGACGGCAACTACCAGGAGTACGAGGCGGACAAGAAGCGCCGCCTCGGCGAGGAAGCCGCGCGTCCGCACCGGCTGCGGTTCAAGCCGCTGCGGTGAGGGTCGGGGCGCTGCGGTGAGCACCGGGGCGCTGCGATGAGCGCCGTGCCGCGGCCGTGAGCCTCGGGCCGGGGCTGCGGGCAGCGCGCGTGGCGGCGATCGCGCTGGCGGTCGCGGCGCTGCTCGCGGCCACCGCCTGGACGCTCGCGGCCCGCACGGTCGAAGACCGCATCCGGCTGGCGCTCGGCCCCGAGGGGCATTTCGAGTCGATGTCGCTCGGCCTCGGGCGCGTCGAGATCCTCGGCGTGAGGATGCCGGCGGTCGAAGGCTGGCCGGCGCCGGTGACCATGACCGCGCGGCGCGTGGTGATCGTTCCGGACCTGCGCACGCTCCTCACCGGGCAGGTGCGCATCGCCAGCGTCGCCCTGGAGGGCGCGTACTTCGCGGTCGTGCGCGCCGGCGACGGCCGGCTGCGGGTCGTGCCGCGGCTCGAGGGGAGCCACCGGGCCGCGATCGCGCTGACCGCGCCCGCGCCGGGCAAGCCGGTGCCCCGGGGGCCGACCGGGCCACCGGTGCACGAGGACACGGTGACGGTGGGGCGGTTCACGCTGCGCGACGGCACGATCGAGCTGTTCGACACCGCGGTGCGCAAGCCCGCCCACGTGATGCGCATCGAGGGCGTGGAGGCCACGGTCACCGACCTGCGCCAGCCCTCGCTGACGGGGCGCAGCGCGCTGCGCCTCACCGGGCGGGTCAAGGCCGATGCGACGCGCGCCGAGGTGGCCGACGGACGCATCGAGATCGACGGGACGCTGGTCATCGGCCGCGGCGAGGCACGGGTGCGCACCACGCTGCGCGGCGTCGACGTCGTGGCCTTCGCCCCCTACCTGCAGCGTGCGCTCGATCTGCGCGTGAGCGGCGGCGTGTTCGACCTCGATCTGGATGCGACCGTCGACGCCAGGCGCCTGCGCGCGCCGGGCCGGCTGGCGGTCACCGGCCTGAAGCTCGCGCCGGGCGGCACCGGCGGCCTCGGCGACCTGTCGCGCGGGGCGGCGATCGCGCTGCTCGAGGACCGCGCCCGCCGCTTCGAGCTCGAGTTCGCGATCGATGGGCGGCTGGACGATCCGCGCTTCTCGCTGTCGGAGGACATCGCGTCGCGCGCGGCCGCGGCGATCGCCGCCCGCGTGGGCGACAGCCTCGGCGAGCTGCTGCGCGGCGCGGCCGCCGAGCGCGGCGCCCGTGCGATCGACACGATCCGGGGCCTGCTCGGTCGCTGAGGGCGGCCGGTCGCGATGGCTCGCCCCCCACGCCACCGCCATCACGTGTACGTCGTGCTGCTCGACGACCGCGTGATGAACGACCGGAGCTATGCCCGTGCGAATCCGGGCTGGGACGCGACGCGACCCTGCCTGTACGTGGGCATGACCGGGCTCACGCCCGAGCTGCGCCTGGCGCGGCACAAGGCCGGCGTCAAGGCGAACCGCTACGTGCGCGAGCACGGTGTGCGGCTGCTGCCCGAGCTGTACGCCTGGGCCAACCCGATGCCGTACGAGGCCGCACGCGAGATGGAGGTCGAGCTGGCCATCGGGCTGCGCGCCGAGGGCTATGCCGTCTGGCAGGCATGAAGCAGGCATGAAGCAGGCATGAAGCAGGCCTGAGGCGGCCCCGCCCGCGCCCTGACAGGCCCGGGCCTTCTCGCTACACTCGACGCCACGGTCGCCCCCCCCCCGGATCCAGGAATGTCGACGAGCGGATCCCGAACCGTCAGCCTCCAGACGCTGCTCGTCGCCCTGTCGGCGCTGGCGACGCTGCCCCTGCTCGCGTTCGCGCTGTGGCTGCTGCAGCTGGTCTGGCAGAACGGCCGCGACGACGCGCGCCGTGACCTGCAGCAGGTCGCCGCCACGCTCGCCATCGCACTCGACCGCGAGATCGCGGGCTCGGTGCGCGAGCTGCAGCGGCTCGCCGAGTTCCCGACGCTCGAGCCCGGCGGTCTCGCCGAGTTCCACGCCTATGCGCGCTCGCTGGTCGCACGCAACGATGGCTGGGACAACATCATCGTCACCGATACCGAGGGCGTCGTGCTGCTCAACGCGGCGCTGCCGTTCGGCGCGGCGCCGTCGGTGCGGGTCGACGTGCCGCACCTGCTCGAGGCGGCTCGGACCGGGCAGCCGGTGGTCTCGGACGTCTACGACAGCCGCCTCACCGGCGGGCGCGCCATCGGCGTGTCGGTGCCGGTGTTCCGTGACGGCGTGGTGCGCTGGGTGCTGAGCGCGCGCCTGAGCCCCGACGTGCTGTCGCGCTTCGTCGGCGAGCAGCGCTATCGCGAGGGCGCGATCGCGGCGGTCATCGACCGGCAGCTGCGGATCGTCGCCCGCAACCGCGACGCCGCGCGCTTCTTCGGCCATCCGGTGACCGAAGACCTGGGGGCCGCACTCGCCGAGTCGCCGACGCGGGGCATCGGGCGGATGAGCACGCTCGACGGTGCCACGGTCCTGGCCGCGTGGCAGCGCCTGCCCTCCGGCTGGACGGTGACGATCGGCGTGCCGGCCGGCGTGCTCGACGGCGCGCAGCGCCGCTCGTTCGGCGTGCTGCTGGGCTTCGGCCTGCTGGTGCTCGCCGCCGGGGCCGGGGCGAGCGTGATGCTCGGCCGCTCGATCTCGCGGGCGGTCGAGTCGGTGGCGCTCGATGCGCGCGCGCTCGCCGCGGGGGCACCGGTCACCACCCGCCGCTCGCCGATCACGCAGGTCGCCGTGCTGTTCGAGTCGCTGCGCGAGGCCAGCCGCGTGCAGGGCGACAAGGAGCACGCCCGCGAGCAGGCGGTGGCGGCGCTGCGCGACGCCGACCGGCGCAAGGACGAGTTCCTCGCGATGCTGGCGCACGAGCTGCGCAACCCGCTCGCGCCGATGCGCAACGCGATCGCGGTGCTCAAGCGCTCGCTCGGCGTGGACGCGATGCAGCGCCGCACGGTCGAGATGGCCGACCGGCAGCTGCGCCAGCTCACGCGGCTGGTCGACGACCTGCTCGACGTGTCGCGGATCACGCAGGGCAAGATCGCGCTCCACCGCACCCCGGTCGGGGTGTGCGAGGCGGTCCGCGAGGCGGTCGAGACGATCCGGCCCGCCATCGAGCAGCGGGGTCAGCGCATCGCGCTGCGGCTGCCGCCGTCGGCCCCCGTCGTGTCGGCCGACGGGCTGCGGCTCGCGCAGGTGCTGGAGAACCTGCTGTCGAACGCGTCGAAGTACACCGACCCGGGGGGCTTCATCGAGGTCTCGGTCACCGACACCGGCGACGACATCGAGATCCGCGTGCGCGACACCGGCATCGGCCTGCCGCCGGAGCAGCTCGACCGGGTCTTCGACCTCTTCACCCAGATCGACTCGGGCGCCGACCGCGCGCAGGGGGGGCTGGGCATCGGCCTGTCGCTGGTCAGGCGCCTCGTCGAGCTGCACGGCGGGCGCGTGGCCGCCCACAGCGACGGCCCCGGCCACGGCGCGTGCTTCATCGTGTGGCTGCCGCGCGAGACGGACGTGGTCGAGGCCTGATTCCGCGGGCCGGCGCGCCCGGTCGCCAAGCTCGCGGCGCCGAGGCATGATCCGTCTCCACGCACGATCGACGACACACGACAGGAGGATGACGGATGGACTACCGCTGCGCGCATCGCTGGGCGTTCCCGAAATGGGGCGCCGCCCTCGAACCCATCGAGGAGACGCTGCCCGCCCCGGCCGGCCGCGAGGTCACGATCCGCGTCACCCACTGCGGCATCTGCCATTCCGACCTGCACATCCAGGCCGGCGGCTTCGACATGGGCGGCGGCAAGCTGTCCTCGCTCGAGCGCGCCGGCACCAAGCTGCCGGTGACCATGGGCCACGAGATCGGCGGCGAGGTGGTCGAGGTCGGCCCGGACGTGACCGACGCGAAGGTCGGCGACCGCGTCGTCGTCTATCCGTGGCTCGGCTGCGGCGAGTGCCCGACCTGCCTGTCGGGCAACGACCACCTGTGCAACAAGGGCGCGCGCAACCTCGGCATCCAGCTGCCGGGCGGCTACTCGGACCTGGTGCGGGTGCCGCACGAGCGCTACCTGGTGCCGGTCGGCACGCTCGACCCGGCGCGCGCGGCGACCTTCGCCTGCGCGGGCATCACCGCGTACGGCGCGATCCGCAAGCTGCCCGAGGCCGAAGAGAGCGACTGGATCGCGGTGATCGGCTGCGGCGGCGTGGGCATGACCGCGGTCGCGCTGCTGTCGGCGCTGTCGAAGGCCAAGGTGGTCGCGATCGACCCTGATCCGGCCAAGCGCGAGACCGCGCAGCGCTACGGCGCGGCGCTGGTCGTCGATCCCGGCTCGGCCGATGCGGCGCGCACGATCATCAAGGCGACCGGCAACAACGTGCTCGGCGTCGTCGACTTCGTCGGCGCGGAGTCGAGCTCGGCGCTCGGCGTGGCGGTCGTGCGGCGCGGCGGCATGGTGGTGATCGTCGGCCTCTTCGGCGGCGAGTTCCGCTGCCCGGTGCCGATGTTCCCGCTGAAGTCGATGGCGGTGCAGGGCTCGTACGTCGCGGGGCTCAACGAGCTGCGTGAGCTGATCGACCTGGCGCAGCGCGTGACGCTGCCCGAGATCCCGCTGACGCTGCGTCCGCTGGCCGAGGTCAACCGCTCGCTCGAGGACCTCGCCGCCGGGCGCGTGGTCGGTCGGGTCGTGCTGCAGCCCTGAAGGCGGGCGACCCCATGGCCCTCGATCCCCAGGTGCGCGCGCTGCTCGACCGGCTGGTCGTCGGCCGCCCGACGCTGAACCTGCTGCCGGTCGACGTGGGCCGGCGCGCGTACGCCGAGTCCTCGGCGAAGCTGATCCCCAAGCCCGCCGAGCCGGTCGGCGTCGAGGACCGTTCGATCGACGGCCCTGCGGGCCCGCTGCGGGTGCGCGTCTACACCCCGGTCGGAAACGGTGACGGCGCGCGTGCGCTGGTGGTGTTCTTCCACGGCGGGGGCTGGGTGGTCTGCGACCTCGACACCCACGATGCGGTGTGCCGGCGCCTCGTCCTGGGCAGCGGCGCGGTCGTGGTGTCGGTCGACTACCGGCTCGCGCCCGAGCACCGCTTTCCCGCCGCGCCTCAAGGCTGCAGCACCACCCGCCCGACCACCCGGCCCGCCGCGAGGTCCTCGAGCGAGCGGTTGACCTCGGC
>JAIYAG010000047.1 GCA_027489195.1 Burkholderiales bacterium
AGCCAGCCGAGCAGCCACAGGCCGGCCAGGCTGATCGTGAAGGTGAGCACGATGCGCTTGAGGATGTGCCGGTGCTTGAAGTGCCCGAGCTCGTGCGCCAGCACCGCCTCGATCTCGTCGGCATCGAGCCGCGACAGCAGCGTGTCGAAGAACACGATGCGCTTGCCGCGCCCGAAGCCGGTGAAGTACGCGTTGCCGTGCGCCGAGCGCCGGCTGCCGTCCATCACGAACAGGCCCTTGGAGGCGAAGCCGCAGCGCTCGAGCAGCCGCTCGACGCGCTCGCGCACCGGGCCCGGCTCGAGCGGCACGAAGCGGTTGAACATCGGCGCGATCACGGTCGGGTAGAGCACCAGCACCGTGAGGTTGAAGGCGACCCAGAGCGCCCAGGCCCACAGCCACCAGGCCTGGCCGGCGCGCTCCATCAGCCACAGCACCGCGACCAGCAGCGGCGTGCCCAGCACGATCGCGAGCGCGGTGCCCTTGAGCAGGTCGGCGAGAAACAGGCCGGGCGTCATCCGGTTGAAGCCGAAGCGCTTCTCGAGCACGAACTGCCGGTACACGGACAGCGGCAGGTCGATCGCGCCGCCGATCGCGGCGACCGCGCCCACCAGGAGCACCTGGCGCCAGAACGGCGATCCGGGCAGCGCCTCGCGCAGCAGGTCGGCGATCGCGCCGATGCCGCCGAGCAGCGTGAAACCGACCAGCACGGCGGCGCCCAGCACCGTCTCGAGCAGACCGAGCCGCACGCGAGCGACGGTGTAGTCGGCCGCTCGCTGATGCGCCGACAGCGGGATGCGCTCGGCGAACTGGGCGGGCACCGCGTCGCGGTGCCGGGCGACATGGCGCGCCTGGCGGCTCGCCAGCCACAGCCGCGTGGCGACCGAGGCGAGGAGGGCGAGCACGAAGGCCAGCGTGAAGCTCAGGGCCGGGGACGCCGGAGAAGGCAAGGCGGTGCTCGTGAGAGAATGCAGGCGGAGCCGAAAATTATGTCACAGCCCCTTCCCGCCTCGCCGAACGAGACCCACCTGGTCTGGGTCGACATGGAGATGACCGGTCTTCGGCCGGAGGTCGACCGCATCATCGAGGTCGCGGTCGTCGTCACCGACGGCAACCTCGAGATCCTCGCGCAGGGGCCGGTGCTCGCCATCCATCAGCCCGACTCGGTGCTGGCCGCGATGGACGCCTGGAACACCGCCACGCACGGGCGCTCCGGGCTGACCGAGCGGGTGCGCGCCTCCACCGTGACCGAGGCCGAGGCGCAGGCGCTGCTGATCGACTTCCTGCGGCCCTGGGTGCCGCCGGGCAAGTCCCCGATGTGCGGCAACTCGATCTGCCAGGACCGCCGCTTCATGGCGCGGACCATGCCCGAGCTCGAGGCGTATTTCCACTACCGCAACCTGGACGTGTCCACCGTCAAGGAGCTGTGCAAGCGCTGGCGTCCCGAGGTCGCCAAGGCCTTCGCCAAGCGCAGCGCGCACACGGCGCTCGCCGACATCGAGGAATCGATCGACGAGCTGCGCCACTACCGCGAGCACTTCTTCCGGATGACGGCGCCGCAGTGATCGCGGTGCGCCCGCGGGTCACCCGCGCCGCATGACCCTCGCACTCCTCGAGCGCATCGCCGGCATCATGGTGCCGGTGCTGGCCATGGTCGCCGTCGGCTGGCTGTACGCGCGGCGGCACGCGCCGGACATGTCCGCGATCAACCGCGTCAACATGGACCTGTTCGCGCCGGCGCTGATCTTCTCGGCGCTGGCGAGCCGCGACTTCAGCATCGCCGACAACCGCTGGCTGCTGCTCGCCTCGGCGCTGATCGTGCTCGGCTCGGGCGTGCTGGCCTGGGGCGTGGCGCGGGCCGCGCGCGTGCAGCCCAGGACCTTCGTGCCGCCGATGATGTTCAACAACTGCGGCAACATGGGGCTGCCGATCTCGGTGCTCGCCTACGGGCAGGCGGGGCTGGCGCCTGCGGTCGCGATGTTCGTCGTCTCCAACGCGATCCACTTCACGCTCGGGGCGCGCATCGTCGATCCGCGGGCCTCGATCCGCCAGCTGCTGGCCACGCCGATGAACGTGGCGACCGTCGCCGGCTTCGCGGTCGCGGCGACCGACCTGCCGCGGCCCGAGATCGTGATGACCACGCTCAAGCTCGCCGGCGACGCGATGATCCCGCTGATGCTCTTCGCGCTCGGCGTGCGCATGGTCTCGGTCAACCGCGGCAGCTGGCGGATCGGGCTGCTCGGTGCGCTGGTCTGCCCGCTGACGGGCCTCGCGGTCGCGCTCGCGGTCGACGCGATGCTGCCGCTGTCGCCCGATCAGCGCGGCCTGATGTACATCTTCGCGAGCCTGCCGCCGGCGGTGCTGAACTTCATGGTCGCCGAGCGCTGGAACCGCGAGCCGGGCAAGGTCGCCGCCATCGTGCTGGTGGGCAACATCGCGTCGGTGGTGTTCGTGCCGATCGGCCTGGCCTTAGGCTTGCGCTGAGCCGGGGGCCGCTGCCCGGACCGCGTCGCGGGTGGTCCGCGCGAACAGGACGGCCAGCCCGGCCGAGGCCAGCGTCAGCGCGGCGATCGCCGCCATCCAGAAGCCGGGCGCACCGAGCGACAGGCCGACCGCGAGCCACCAGCCGCCGCCCAGGCCCACGCCCCAGAGCGACACCGCGAACACCACCATCGGCAGCACCGCGACCTTCCAGGCGCGCAGCGCGAAGGCCAGCGCGCACTGCAGCGCGTCGACCAGATGGTAGGCGGCGACCCAGGCCAGCAGCGTCGCCGCGACCGCGGCGACGCCGGGCGCATCGCTGTAGGCGCGCGCCAGCGGGCCGCGCCCGAGCGCGAGCGCCAGCGCCCCGAGCAGGGCCAGCCCGAGCACCAGGCCGATGCCGCGCAGCGCGATCGCGCGCGCCTCCGCCGGGGCGCCCCGGCCGAGCGCCTGGCCGGCGAGCACGCCGGCCGCGCCCGACAGCGCGAGCGGCAGCATGTACAGCGTCGCCGCGACGTTGGCCGCGATCGCATGGCCGCCGACCACGTCGGTGCCGAAGCCCGCGACCAGCAGCGTCACCACGTTGAACGCGCTGACATCGATCAGGTAGATGCCGCCGATCGGCAGCCCCAGGCGCGCCAGCTCGGCGAGCGGCGCCTGCCGCGGCCGGCCGAGGCCGCGCATCGCGAAGCGCTCGTAGAACCGACCGCGGCGCAGCAGCACGAAGCCGATCGCCGCCGAGATCCAGAACACCACCGCGGTCGCCAGGCCGCAGCCCGCGCCGCCCATCGCCGGCACCGCGGGCAGCCCGAGTGCCGCCGGCGCATCGCTGCCGTACATGAAGAGGGTGTTGAGCGGCACCTTCAGCGCCAGCCCCAGCAGGTTGATCGCCATCACCGTGCGCGGGCGCGACACCGCGACGTTGAAGGTCGAGAACGCGCGGAACCAGAGCGCCGCGGGCAGGCCGAGCGCGACCGCCTGCAGGTAGGACACCGCGCCGGCGCGCACCGCCGCCTCGGCGTCGGCGAGCGCCAGCAGCGGTTGCGGGAAGGCGAGCAGCAGGGCGCCCGGCACCAGCAGGGCCGCCGCCAGCCACTGGCCCTGGCGCCAGGTCTCGCCGACCTCGCGCAGCCGGCCAGCGCCGAAGTGCTGCGCGGCCACCGGCGAGATCGCCTGCAGCGTGCCCATCAGCCCGACGAACACCACGAAGTAAATGCTCGAGCCGATCGCGACCGAGGCGAGGTCACGGGGCGACAGGTGCCCGGCCATCATGGTGTCGATGATGCCGTTGGCCATCACCGCGAGCTGCCCGATGAACATCGGCCAGCCGAGCGAGACGATCGCGCGCGTGGCGCCCGCCGCTGCCATCGTCGTGCGTGGGTTCAGCCGGCGGTGCGGCGGAACAGCCTGAACTGCTCCTGGCGGTCCACCGGACGCTGGCCGCGCCAGACCTGGCGCCAGGTGCCGCTCGCCTGCGCCGGGTCGAGCGGGGCGTTCGAGCGGTCTGCGACGAGCAGCCACTCGCAGTCGCGGCGGGTGTCGTCGAGCCGCAGCCCGCCGAAGTAGGCGAAGGTCGCGCGCTGCGCGACGTCGAGGCCGAGGGTCGCGACGCAGCCGTGGCGCGGCGAGACCACCAGCCCGGCCTGCTGTGCGACGTCGCGGTAGGTCTTGCGATGGTTGCCGGCGGGCAGCCACAGCGTCATCAGCAGGCACCAGGCCAGCACCATGCCGCC
>JAIYAG010000634.1 GCA_027489195.1 Burkholderiales bacterium
ACCTTCGACTTCCGGCGCAACGCACGTGGACTGTCCGAACTCGTCGCGACGCTGCGCGCGGGCGGCACGTTCGGCGCACCGGTGCAGCGGGTCGTGCTGGTGGGGTTCTCGGCGGGCGGGCTGTCGAGCCTGCTCGCGGCGGGCGCGCCGGGCGTGGTGGGGTACGTGGGGCTGGATCCGTTCGACAAGGTGGAGGGCGGCGGCGCGCTCGGGCGCGACGTCGCGCCGGGGCTGCGGACCGAGGCCTTGCTGCTGAGGGCGCCGCCGTCGCGGTGCAATGCGCAGGCGGTCGCGGCGCCGTGGGGCGGGCTGCTGCCGCGCCTGCTCGAGGACCGGCTGATCGAGGGGGCGTCGCACTGCGATTTCGAGTCGCCGACGGACTGGATGTGCCGGGTCGCGTGCGGGGAGACGGATCCGAATCGGCAGGGCGTGGTGCGCGAGGGGCTGCTCGGGGCGGTCGAGCGGTGGCTGCCGCATTCGCCGCGAACGCCCTAGCGTGACGTCATGTCGTCATGACGTCCTGATGCTAGAGTGTCGCGTCGCACG
Organism: Burkholderiales bacterium; assembly: GCA_027489195.1. Lineage (GTDB taxonomy): Bacteria > Pseudomonadota > Gammaproteobacteria > Burkholderiales > Burkholderiaceae_E > UBA4615. The sequence continues at coordinate 547 of JAIYAG010000634.1, forward strand.
CTAGAAGGGTCCGCCATGTCCGCCACCGACTCGGTTCGCTCCACCGTCTACCTCGATCCCGAGCTGCATCAGGCACTGCGGCTGAAGTCGGCACAGAGCCGGCGCAGCATGTCGGAGATCGTCAACGACGCGCTTCGGCAGGCGCTGCGCGAGGATCAGGAAGACCTGGCAGCGGTGCGTTCGCGCGCGAAGGAGCGCTCGATGGACTACGAGTCGTTCCTCGCGAAGCTGAAGGCCGATGGCGCGCTATGAGCTCCGCATCAAGCCTTCGGTGGCGAAGGACTTGCGCGGCGTCCCGAAGGCCGACGTCCGTCGCGTCCTGGCCCGGATCGAAGCGCTCGCGGATGATCCCCGCGGCCCGGACTGCGAGAAGCTCGCCGGGCCGGACGATCTCTACCGTGTGCGCCAGGGCGTGTACCGGATCGTCTACACGATCCACGACGATCGCGTCGTGGTCGAGGTGATCCGGGTCGGGCACCGCGGCGAGGTCTACCGCGGCCGAGGGTGACACGGATCGGACCGGGCGCCGCGACCGCGATCTGCGTCGGTCAGGCGGCCGTCGCGTCGCTCACTGCCGCGCCGCCGCCATCGCCCGGGCGTACGCCGGCGTGCCGGGTGCGGGGATGGTCCAGCGGTAGACGTCCTTGCCGTCGACCACCGCCTTCTGTTCGGGTTCCCAGCCGCCCATGTGGAACGCGTGCGAGACGATGCGCGTACCGGGCTTCAAGTCCCTCAGCAGCTTCGGGATCAGCTTGAGATTGAGATCCGGCAACAGGTACATCGTCACCACCGTCGCTTCGCGGAAGTCGGCCTCGAACACGTCGCCCCGCTCGACGCGGGCCCGGCCGCCCAGGCCCTCGGCGTTCACGTAGCACTGGGCGAGCCGGGCCATGTCCGGGTTGTACTCGATGCCGACCGCCCGGGCGCCCAGCCTGGCCGCGGCGATCGCGATCTTTCCGTCGCCTGCGCCGAGGTCGTAGACGATGTCCGCGGGCGTCACGTCGACCATCTGCAGCATGCGCTGCACGACCGTGTCGGGGGTGGGGATCCAGACGACGTCCTTGCCTTCCTGGCCCCGCTCGGGCTTGTAGGACCGCTCGCAGGCCGCGCGGTCGGCCGCGACGCCCTGCGCGGCGGCGGCGCCCGCGAAGAGCGCGGACAGCAGGACGAAGGCGACGGCGCGGGCGGTCATGGCGGGTAGCGGGTTCATGAGCGGAGGTCCGTTCGCTCAGCGCGCCCGGTCGCGCAGGCCCTCCAGGTGGGCGATCACCTCGTCGCGTCCCAGCACGTCGCCGTACTTCGCGTTGATGTCGAACAGGTTCGCATCGTGCGGCCCGTCGTGGCGGTCGCCGACACATTCGCGCGGGACGATCACGCGGTAGCCGTGCTGCACGCCGTCGAGCGCGCCGGCGCGCACGCAGCCGCTCGTCGAGCAGCCGGCGAGGATCAGGGTGTCCACGCCGAGCGTGGCGAGCATCGGGGCGAGCGGCGTGCCGAAGAACGGGCTCGGGTACTGCTTGACGATCACCACCTCGCTCGGGAGCGGGGCGACCGCCGGGTCGATCTCGGCCAGCGGCTCGCCGGGCACGAGCTTGCGCAGCGCCGGCACCTTGCGCACGAACCAGCCGCCGTCGGCGCCCGAGGCGTGGTACATCACCTTGGTGTGGATCACCGGGATGCCGGCCGCGCGCGCGGCGGCGAGCAGCGGGACGGTGTCGCGCACGGCGCTGACCACGCCCTCGCCGAAGAACGCCGAGCCCGGCGTGGTGTAGGCGAGCGTGAAGTCGATGATCAGCAGCGCCGGCTTCGTGCCGAAGCCGACCTTGCCGTCGAAGACGCCGACGTAGTTCCGTTCGCGGGAGTCGCTCATCGTGGTCCGTCCTCAGTCAAGGTCGTGGAAGTGGCAGGCGGCCAGGTGGCCGTCGGTGCCGGTCGGCACCGGCGCGGGGTCGTCGTGCACGCAGGCGCGCGGCAGCCGGGTGCCGCAGGCCTCCACCGTGTCGGTGCCGCTCGCGGCGATGGCGCGCGCGCGCGGGCAGCGCGGATGGAAGCGGCAGCCGCCGGGCAGCGCGGCGGCGCTGCCGATCTCGCCGATCGGGCGGATGCGGGGCCGCGCGCGCTCGCGCACCGGGTCGGCGCTGGGCACCGCCGACAGCAGCGACACCGTGTACGGATGCCGGGGCGACCGGTAGAGCGCGTCGCGCGGCCCGATCTCGACGATCGGTCCGAGGTACATCACCGCGACGCGGTCGCTGACGTGGC
>JAIYAG010000190.1 GCA_027489195.1 Burkholderiales bacterium
CCGCCCGAGCCGAGGAAGGCATGCGCCTTGTACAGCGAGTGCGCGACCAGGTGCAGCAGCGCCATCTCCCAGGCACCCAGGCCGCACTGCATCAGCATGAAACCCATCTGCGCGCAGGTGGACCAGGCGAGCGCCACCTTCACGCTGATCCGCGTCGTCATCACCAGCGCTGCGAGCACCGCGGTGAACGTGCCGGCGACCACCAGCAGCGCCTGCGCGGCCGGCACCTCGGCCACCAGGGGCGCGAGCCGGATCAGCACGAAGCCGCCCAGGTTGACGATGCCCGCATGCAGCAGTGCCGAGACCGGCGTGGGCGCCTCCATCACCTGGATCAGCCAGCCGTGGAACGGCAGCTGCGCGCACTTGAGCAGGGCCGCGACCGCGACCAGCACCACCGCCGCGGTGGCCGCCGCCGGCACGTCCGGCGCGTCGGCGGCCCGCGCGAGGAGCTCCGCGATGCCGAGCGTGCCGTAGGCGCTGCCGAGCAGTGCGACCGCCGCGAGCATGCACAGGTCGGCCGCACGCGCGACCAGGAACTTCTTGTGCGCGGCGATCGCGGCGGCGGGACGCGCATCGAAGAAGTTCAGCAGGCGGTGCAGCGACAGGCTGGTCGCCGTCCAGGCGAGCGCGAGCAGCAGCAGGTGGTCGGCGGCGACCACGGTCGCGACCGCGGCCAGCGTCGCCGCCAGCCAGCGCAGGTACGAGCGCTCGCGCGGCTCGCCGGCCAGGTACGGCTGCGAGTACCGCACGATCGTCCAGCCCACGAACGTGACCAGCAGCATCACGACGGCGCCGACCGCGTCGGCCCGCAGGCCGTGGCCGACGCCGACCGAGCCCGCCGCCACCGCCGCGAGCGCGGCGATCGCGGCGACGAGCGCGAGCGAGGTCGCCGCGCGCGCGATGCGCCATGCGGCGGCGACCCCGCGCGATGGCGGCATCGCGGCGAGCGCGAGCAGCGGGAGCATCGCCGGCATCGCGACGAGGAGGGCATGCCAGGCGGGCAAGGCGCCGGCGTCGATCGGGGAGGCTGTCATGGGGCGTACCGCTCGTGGATCGGGAACACGCCCACTGTGCCGCCGGCTCATTCATCCGTAAAATTCATTGTTTTGACCAAATCGTTCTTTCAGACAGAACGTTCCGGACGATGAATCGGCTCAACTACCACCACCTCCACTACTTCTGGGCCGTCGCCAAGGAGGGCAACCTCACCCGGGCCGCGCACCGCCTGCACGTCTCGCAGTCGGCGCTGTCGGTGCAGATCCGCAGCCTCGAGGCGTCGGTCGGCCAGCCGCTGTTCGAGCGGCGCGGACGCACGCTCGAGCTGACCGAGGCCGGGCGCGTCGCGCTGTCGTACGCCGAGTCGATCTTCGCGACCGGCACGGAGATGATGGCGCTGCTGCAGGGCGGGCACCGCCAGGAGCGGCAGGTGCTGCGGATCGGCGCGGTCGCGACGCTGTCGCGCAACTTCCAGGAGAACTTCCTGCGCCCGCTGCTCGAGCGCGACGACGTCGAGCTGGCGCTGCAGTCGGGCGCGCTCGCCGACCTGCTGACGCGGCTGCGCGTGCACACGCTCGACCTGGTGCTGTCGAACCGGCGCGTGCACGGCACGGCCGACGATCCCTGGCGCACCCGCCGCATCGCCCGCCAGCCGGTCAGCCTGGTCGGGCGACCGAGGCCGAAGCGTCGCGCGTTCCGCTTCCCCGACGAGCTCGCCGAGGTGCCGCTGCTGCTGCCCGGCCCCGACAACGACATCCGCGCGGGCTTCGACCTGATGTGCGAGCAGCTCGGCATCCGCTACCGGCTGCGCGCCGAGGTCGACGACATGGCGATGCTGCGGCTGCTCGCGCGCGACTCCGACAGCGTGGCGCTGCTGCCGACGATCGTGGTGCAGGACGAGCTGCGTGCGGGCCGGCTGGTCGAGTACGCGGTGGTGCCCGAGCTGAGCGAGACCTTCTATGCGATCACGGTGAAGCGGCACTTCGAGCCGCCGCTGATCAAGGCGCTGCTGCGGCGTCCGGAGGCGGAGGTGCTGGGTCCGCCGCAGGGCTGAGGCCGGGGTCGGTGCCGGCCCCGCGGCCGCCCCTCAGCCCGTCCCTCAGCCCGTCCCTCAGCCCGTCCCCGCCGGCCCCGCCCCGGGGTCGCCGCCCCACCACCGGGTCGGCCGCAGCTCCTGCTCGTCGTGCGCGATCAGCCGCTCGTGGTGGCGCTCGGCGTCCTCGACGAACAGGTCGCGCACGATCGCGCCGGACAGGCGCGTGGCGCCGATCGCGAGGCCGGGGATGTCGCCCGCCACCGCGCCGTGGCTGAGCGTGCTGCCCCACGAGAACAGGTGGATGCGACCGAGCGCCTCGGCGACCGCGGCATCGCTGCCGTCCTTCGCCATCAGCTGGAAGCCGTCGCCGAGGTAGGGAAAGCGCGACAGCTCCGCACCCACCGCGCTGCCGTCGGGCGCGAGGCGATCGCCCCAGGCGAGCACGCTGCCGGCGAGCGCGCCGAGCTCCGGCCGGTCGACGAGGTTCACGTCGAAGCCGGTGCCGAAGATCACCACATCGAACCGGTGCTCGCCCGCGGGCGTCGTCACGCGCACGCCCCGCGCATCGGCCGCGACGTCGAGCCAGGGCTCGCCGAGCCGCAGCGCGAAACCGGGATGCCGGTCGCAGCGCAGCACGCTCTCGAAGGGCGGCGGCACCTGCTCGTCGAAGACGTGGGCATAGAAGCGCCGGCGCTCGGCATCGGGCAGCGCCGGATAGCCCCGGAAGAAGCCGGTGAACGAGGTGAACTTCGACTTGTTGACCTGCGGCAGGCGGGCCCGCCGCGCGAACATCGTCACCGACGCCGCGCCGTGCTCGAGCGCGAGGCCGGCGTTGTCGAAGGCCGATGCGCCGACCCCGAGCACGCCGATCCGCGCGCCCGCGAGCGCTGCGAAATCGATCCCGTCCATCGAATGGAACACCCGACCGCGTGCCGCCGTCGGATCCGCCCCGAGCGAGGGGAACTCGGGTCGGCGCGGCTGCCCGCTGCCCTCGCGGCCGAGCGCGAGCACGAGCTTTCGCGCAAACACGGTGTGCACCTCGCCGCCGGCCCCCGCGACGCCCAGCGCGAGCCCGCCCCGTGCGGGCGCCACCGAGACCAGCCCGACTCCGCCGTCGACCGCGACGCCGACCTGGCGGCGCACCCACAGCAGGTAGTCGCGCCAGTCGAGCCGCCAGACCTTGTGCAGCGCGCCCCAGGCCTCGAGCCCGAATCGCGCCTCGTACCAGGCGCGGAAGGTCAGCGACGGCACACCCAGGTCGGGGCCGGTGAGGTGCTTGGGCGAGCGCAGCATCTCCATGCGGGCGAAGGTCGCCCACGGGCCCTCGCGCCCCTCGCCGCGCGCGTCGATCGTGCGCACGCGGTGGAGGCCCTCGCGGCGCATCGCGTAGGCCGCGGTCTGGCCGCACATGCCACCACCGGCGACCAGCACGTCGAGCATCGGCGCGCCGTCGGGCCCGGCGCGGGGCGGCACCCACTCGGGGGGCGGATAGTTCAGGCAGGCGAGGTCGTGCGCGACGCGCGCCTCGAGCGCGCGCAGCGCGGCCGGATCCTCGCGGCGCGCGCGCCGCTCGGCGTCGGCGCCCGGCGACGAGGCGAGCAGACCGAAGTCGCGCGCAGCGCCGGAGGAGGTCACGCGGGGCACGCCGGGGGCGTCGGACGTCGGATCGGGTCGGGCCATAATGACCGCCATTCTGCCTGCGCCGCCGCCATGACCGACACCGACCTGCACTGCTTCTACAGCCTGTCTTCGCCCTGGGCCTATCTCGGCGGCCCGCAGCTGCAGGACATCGTGCGCCGCCACCGCGTGCGGCTGCTGCTCAAGCCATACGACTTCCAGGCCGTCGTGCCGCGCACCGGCGGCATCCCGCTGCGCACGCGGCCCGAACCGCGCCGCAGCTATCACGCGCTCGAGCTCGACCGCTGGCGCCGCCACCTCGGCCTGCCGCTGAACCTCGTGCCGAAGCACTACCGGTCCGACGGCCAGCCGCCCGACTGGAACAAGCGCCCGGGCTGGACGGTGATCGCCGCGCAGCTCCGGGGCGAGGATGCCTTCGTGCTGTCGCACGCGCTGCTGCGCGCGCTGTGGGCCGAGGAACGCGACACCTCGGAGGCGGCGGAGCGGATCGCGATCGCCGACGAGAACGGCTACGACGGTGCAGCGCTGCAGGCGATGGAGGGCAGTGCCGAGGTGCAGGCCGCCTACGCCGCCAACACCGCCGAGGCCGAGCAGCTGGGCGTGTTCGGCTCGCCGACCTTCGTGCTCGACGGCGAGCGCTTCTGGGGCCAGGACCGGCTGGACTTCGTCGACCGGGCGCTGGCGATGCGCGCGGCCACCCGCCCCGCCGCCTAGCGACGACGCGCGCAGCCGCTCGTCCGGGCGTCGACCGGACACCTCCCCCGGGCGGGTCGGTCTGCCCGCGCAGGCGAGCGGGGTGGATAACGGGCATGCCGCGGTCGCCTCTCCGACGCCCGGGCCTCGATGCGAGGGCGCGATGAGCACACCCCGAAACACCTCACGATGGGTCGCGGCCCTGCTGTCGGCCTCGTTGGCCGCCTGCGGCGGCGGATCCGGCACCGATGCGACCGGCGCGGCGAGCGCTGCAGCATCCGCCCCCGCCGCCGCTGCGCCCGCAGCGGCCCCGGCCCCCGCCGCTGCGCCGCCCGCGCCGTACACCACCTCGTACGCCGCCTTCAAGGCGGTCGGCCTCGTGCCGCAGGCGATTCCCGAGCCCTTCGACCTGGCCCGCACCTATCTCGACGTCGACGGCGACGGCGTCGTCGAAGTCTTCAGCGCCAGCCTGCGTTACGACGTGTCCCGCAGCACCCCCGCCACGGCGCCCCCCGCGCACTTCGCGTTCTACAGGCGCCAGCCCGACGGCAGCTTCATCGAATCGGCCGCGCTGCTGCCCGAAGGCAGCGCCGGCTGCATCCATCCGCGCAAGGCCGTGCTCGGCGACTTCAACGGCGACGGTCGGCTCGACGTGTTCGTAGCCTGCCACGGCTTCGACGCGGCGCCGTTCCCCGGCGAGCGCAACAAGGTCGTGCTAAGCCGCGCCGACGGCACCTACGCGATCCGCGACGCGAGCGCCTCGGTCGGCTTCTTCCATGGCGCCGCGGCCGCCGACTTCGATCGCGACGGCAGGATCGACGTCGTGGTGACC
>JAIYAG010000040.1 GCA_027489195.1 Burkholderiales bacterium
ACGTCGACGTCGAGGTCGCCGTCCGCGGCACGCTCCATCGCAGCCTCGATCGCGTCGAGGGCGGCCTCGGCGTCGCGCTGGAAGGCCTGATCGCTCATGCTATGCTGGCCTCATGGTTCGCGGTCTTTCCCGCGTCGGTGGAAGCAGTCGTCGCGCCGGGCTCGGCCCGATGCGGCTGCTGGCGGCGATTCTAGCGGGTTCGCTGGTCGCGGCCTGCGGCCAGCGCGGCCCGCTGGTCCTGCCGGTGCCGCCGGCAGAGCCGCCTCCGAGGGTGCGTGCGCCGTCGAGCGGCACGGTGGTGCTGCCGCCGGCTCGGCTCCCGGCCGAGGCGACCCCGGGCACGCCCGAGGCCGAACGTCCCGCGCGCCGCACCGACTGAGTCGCGCCCTCCCGGCCGTCCCTGCCCCACCGAGTCTCCTCAGAGGTCCCGATGTCCTGGTTCCCCACGATCGGCGGTCGCCTGCACGCCGAGCAAGTCCCGCTCGCCGACATCGCCGAACGCTTCGGCACGCCCACCTGGATCTACTCGCGCGGCGCGATCGAAGGCGCCTGGGACGAGTTCGCGCAGGCCACGGTCGGCCGCCACGCGCTCGTCTGCTACGCGATCAAGGCCAACAGCAATCTCGCGGTCCTCGAGCTGCTGGCACGCCGCGGCGCCGGCTTCGACATCGTCTCGGCGGGCGAACTGGCCCGCGTGCTGGCCGCCGGCGGCGATCCGGCGCGGATCGTGTTCTCCGGTGTCGGCAAGTCGAGCGACGAGATGCGCGCCGCGCTGGCGGCCGGGGTCCGCTGCTTCAACGTCGAGTCCGAGAGCGAGCTGGTGCGCCTGGATGCCGTGGCGGGCGCGATGAAGCTGCGCGCGCCGGTGTCGCTGCGCGTGAACCCCGACGTCGACGCGGGCACGCATCCCTACATCTCGACCGGCCTGCGCGAGAACAAGTTCGGCATCTCGCACGAGCGCGCGCTCGCCGCCTACCGGCAGGCGGCGGCGCTGCCGAACCTGCGCATCGAGGGCATCGACTGCCACATCGGCTCGCAGATCACCGAGATCGCGCCCTTCCTCGCCGCGCTCGACCGCCTGCTCGACCTGATCGACGCGCTCGCCGCCGAGGGCATCACGATCCACCACCTCGATCTCGGCGGCGGCCTCGGCATCACCTACCGCGACGAGACGCCGCCGGCACGCGGCGAGATGCTGCGCGCGCTGTTCGAACGCATCGACGCCTGGGCCGCGGCGCGCGGCCGCGAGGTGCCCGAGACGCTGTTCGAGTTCGGCCGCGCGATGGTCGGCAACGCGGGCGTGCTGCTCACCCGCGTCGAGGTACTCAAGGCCAACGGCGGCAAGCACTTCGCCGTCGTCGATGCGGCGATGAACGACCTGATGCGTCCGGCGATGTACGAGGCCTGGCACGACATCGTGACCGTCGAGCCCGCAACGGCCGCCGCCCGCGAGTACGACATCGTCGGGCCGGTCTGCGAGTCGGGCGACTGGCTCGGCCGCGGCCGCGAGCTCGCGATCGGCGAGGGCGACCTGCTCGCCATCCTGTCGGCAGGCGCATACGGCATGGCGATGAGCTCGAACTACAACACGCGCCCGCGCGGTGCCGAGGTGATGGTCGACGGCACCCGGGTGCATGTCGTGCGCGAGCGCGAGCGCATCGCAGACCTGTACGCCGGCGAGCACACGCTGCCGCGCGACTGATCGGGTCAGCCGCGCGCCTGGGCCTGCGACCGGGCCTGCGACCGTACCCGCAGCCGGTCGAACACCCGCCAGCCCAGCATCAGCACCACAGCGGCCGCGTACCAGCCGACCTCCGAGTAGTCGTTCTTGCCGGACTTGTGCCACCAGTAGTGGAGCACGGCCGCCACCGCGACCAGATAGACCAGCTTGTGCAGCTGGCCCCAGCGCCGGCCGAGGCGACGCACCATCGCGTCGGTCGAGGTCACGGCCAGCGGCAGCATCAGCACGAAGGCCGCGAAGCCCACGGTGATGAACGGCCGCTTGATCACGTCGCTCACGATCGCCCGCAGGTCGAACCACTGGTCGAACCAGACGTAGGTGCCGAGGTGCAGCACCGCGTAGAAGAACGCGAAGAGGCCGATCATCCGGCGCAGCCTCACCAGCCAGTTCAGGCCGGTGGCGCGCCGCAGCGGCGTGACCGCCAGGCTCGCGCACAGGCACACCAGCGTCCAGGTGCCCGTCGAGCGGGTGATCAGCTCGATCGGGTTGGCGCCGAGCCCGCCGAACCAGCCGAACACGCCGGCCCCGAGCAGCCGGCCGAGGGGCAGCAGCGCGAGCACGAACAGCGCGGCCTTGATCGCGGGCAGCGCGCGCGGCACGCCGCCGCGCCGCGCGGGCGGGCGCGCTTCAGTAGAAGCGCTTGAGGTCCATGCCCGCATAGAGGCTCGCGACCTGGTCCGCATACCCGTTGAACATCAGCGTCGGCCGCTTGCGCTGGATGAACCCGTCCTCGCCGATGCGGCGCTCCGTCGCCTGCGACCATCGCGGATGGTCGACGTTCGGGTTCACGTTCGAGAAAAAGCCGTACTCCTGCGGCGCCGAACGGTTCCACGAGGTGATCGGCTGCTTCTCGACGAAGCGGATCTTCACCAGCGACTTGTTGCTCTTGAAGCCGTACTTCCAGGGGACGACCAGCCGAATCGGCGCACCGTTCTGGTTCGGCAGCACCTCGCCGTACAGGCCGAAGGTCAGCAGCGTGAGCGGGCTGTTCGCCTCGTCCATCCGCAGGCCCTCGACGTACGGCCAGGCGAGCACCGACGAGCTCACGCCCGGCATCTGCTTCGGATCGTTGAGGGTGTGGAACTCGACGAACTTCGCGTTGCCGGTCGGCTCGACGCGCTTGATCAGTTCGGCCAGCGGGAACCCCACCCAGGGGATCACCATCGACCAGCCCTCGACGCAGCGCATGCGGTAGACACGCTCCTCCATCGGGGCGAGCTTGAGCAGGTCCTCGATGCCGAAGGTGCCGGGCTTGCCGACCTCGCCCTCGACCGCGACCGTCCAGGGCCGGGTCTTGAGCCGACCGGCGTTGCGCACCGGATCGTCCTTGTCGAGGCCGAACTCGTAGAAGTTGTTGTACGTCGTCACGTCCTTGTAGGGCGTGGGCTTGTCGGTGGTGCCGAACGGACCGGGCTTGGCCGGCAGCTTGGCCGGCTCGGGCTTGGGCCCCTGGGCGAGCGCGAGCCCCGACGCTCCCGGCAGCGCGATACCTGCGGCGGCCGCGCGGACGAGCTCGCGGCGACGCTGCCAGACGCGGCGCGGCGTGATCTCGGACGCGGTGGGTTCATGGCGGGGCGGGGTGCGAATGAGCACGCGAGTCTCCTGGGCGCCGGGGGCGCGACAACGGGTGGTCGTCATTCTGCGGGAGTCCTGACCCACCGGCCAGCGCAGGCGACCCGGAGCCGGAAACGACATGGGCGCCCATTCGCTTGAACGGGCGCCCGGTCGTGGAACGGGCGCCCGAGGGCGCCCACTCGTGGAAACGGGCGCCCGAGGGCGCCCGTCCGGGGTCGACGCGCGCGTCGGCGCGTCAGCGCAGGCCGGCGACGTAGTCGGAGACGGCCTTGATCTCGCGGTCGGACAGGCGCGCCGAGATCGCGGTCATCTGCGCGCTGTTCATGCGCTGGCCGCCGCGGAACTGCACGAGCTGCGACTCGGTGTACTCGGCCCACTGGCCGGCGAGGCGTGGGTACTGGGCGGGCATGCCGGCACCCGCCGGGCCGTGGCAGCCGGCGCAGGACGGCACCTGCTTGCCCGGGATGCCGCCGCGGTAGATCTGCTGGCCGAGCTCGACCAGCGCCTTGTCCTTGGCGGACGAGGGCTTCTTCGTCTGGCTCGCGTAGTAGGCGGCGACGTTGCGCTTGTCGTCGTCGGACAGCGTCGACGCGAAGCCCATCATGATCGCGTTGACCCGCTCGGCCTGCTTGGCGCCGGGCTTCGGCACGAAGTTGACGAGCTGCTTGTACAGGTACTCGGCATGCTGGCCGGCGAGCTTCGGATTGGCCGGGCCGGTGGCATTGCCGTCGGCGCCATGGCAGGCGGCGCAGGCCTGGGAGGCGATCTGCTGGCCCTTTGCCAAGTCGACCTTCTTGGGCGCGCCCTGGGCCTGGACGGCGCCGCAGACGGCGAGGAGCACGGTGGCGGCGAGCGCCGCCACGGCACGCGCGGCCCGGGGTCTGGCAACCGGCTGGCGGAACGCGACTGCTTGTTCGCTTGAGGAGGAGGCCGGTCGGATCATCGATGACACCTGAAAGTCGTTAATGCACGCAAACCCCGGATTGTACAATAGCGCCGGTCCATGCCACTCCTCACCACCGCCCGCTTCCATACCACCGTCGCCGCCCTGCACCAGCTGCCGCGAGACGGCCTCGTCGAGGTCGCTTTTGTAGGCCGCTCCAACGCGGGCAAGTCGTCGGCCATCAACATCCTGTGCAACCGCAAGCGGCTGGCCTTCTCCAGCCGCACGCCCGGACGCACCCAGGCCCTCAACTACTTCACGATCGGGCCCGAAGAGCGCCCCCTCGGCTACCTCGTCGACACGCCGGGCTACGGCTACGCGTCCGCCCCGCTCGAGATGAAGAAGACCTGGGACCAGCTCGCCGGCCAGTACCTGCAGAAGCGCCCGCAGCTCGCGGGCGTCGTGCTGCTGGCCGACATCCGCCGCGGGCTGACCGACCTCGACCGCCGGCTGATCGGCTGGGTGCCGGCCGGGGTGCGCCTGTCGGTCACGCTCACCAAGTCCGACAAGCTGTCCCGCGAGCAGGCCCGCAAGACCCAGCGCGAGGTCGCGGCCGAACTCGCCCGCACCCGACCCGGGCTCGGCGACCACGTCATGCTCTTCTCGGCCCTGAACCGGTCCGGAAGCGACGAACTGACCGAACTCGTGGAGAATTGGATCGAGACCGGCCTGCCCGGGTCGCCGCAGCCGCCGGCGACCTGAGTCTCCACCGGTCCGAAAAAAAACCCCGGCGACTTTTCAGTCCCGGGGTGGAAACACCTTTGAAGAGCCTTTGAAGACCTCGCAGGCACCCGCTCAGGGAGGAGAAGCGGGAGACGATCGCGCGAATATCAGTCGCGTGACCCTCTGTTGTCCATGATAAGTGCTGCACAAGCTTTTGCAAGCACTTTTTGACCGGCCCGTCCGCGCGCTGACCGACGGGTCGAAGGAGAACAACGAATGGCCCAATTTCCCCAATTAGAACAAGGCTTTCCGGCCCATCGCCCGCGTCGCCTGCGGCGCGACGATTTCACCCGCCGGCTGGTTCGTGAGAATCTGGTGAGTGTCGATGACCTGATCTATCCCGTGTTTGTCCTGGACGGAAACGGGATCACCCAGTCGGTCGCGTCGATGCCCGGGGTCGAGCGCCACAGCATCGACCGGCTGCTCGGCGTCGCCGAGAAGTGCGCGGCCGCGCGCATCCCGGTGATGGCGCTGTTCCCGGTCATCGAACCCGCGCTGAAGACGCCCGACGGCCGGATCGCCACCGACCCCGACGGCCTGGTGCCGCGCGCGGTCCGGGCGATCAAGAAGCATTTCCCGCAGCTCGGCGTGCTGACCGACGTCGCGCTCGACCCGTTCACCAGCCACGGGCAGGACGGGGTCATCGACGACGACGGCTACGTGATCAACGACATCACGGTCGAGCTGCTCCGGGCGCAGGCGGTGGTGCAGGCCGAGGCCGGCGTCGACATCGTCGCGCCGTCGGACATGATGGACGGGCGCATCGGCGCGATCCGCCAGGCGCTCGAGGGCGCCGGCCACATCCACACGCGGATCATGGCGTACTCGGCGAAGTACGCATCGGGCTTCTACGGCCCGTTCCGCGACGCGGTCGGCTCGGCCAGCAACCTCGGCAAGGGCGACAAGAAGACCTACCAGATGGACCCGGCCAACAGCGACGAGGCGCTGCGCGAGGTGGGGCTGGACCTGCAGGAAGGCGCCGACATGGTGATGGTCAAGCCGGGCATGCCCTACCTGGACATCGTGCGCCGCGTGAAGGACACCTTCGCCGTGCCGACCTTCGTCTACCAGGTCAGCGGCGAGTACGCGATGCTCAAGGCGGCCGCGGCCAACGGCTGGCTCGACGAGCGCACCGTGGCACTCGAGTCGCTGCTCGCGTTCAAGCGCGCCGGCGCGGACGGCATCCTCACCTATTTCGCGCTGGACGCGGCACGGTGGCTGGAGCAGCGCTGAGCGGCCCGGGGAACGGGGCGACAAACGGGGCGACAAGCGGGGCGACAAGCGGCGCGGCCGCGGCGCACGACGACGACGAGCGCCCGCGGCCCCGCGCATCGGGCGACGCGCCGCGCGACACGCCGTCCGACCTCGACACCGGCGCGCCGTCGGTGTCGGTGCTGTGGATCGCGCCCGGACGCTGCGAGCCGATCGACGCCGGATCGACTGTCCCGGCCGCCGAACGGGGCTACGCCTGGATCGACGCGCACTACGAATCGCCGCGAGCCTGGGTCGAGACCGTCGAGCGACTGACCGGCGTGACGGTGCTCGACGAGCATCTGTCGGACGCCGAGAACGCCACCCACCCCTCGTACTTCGACTCGACGCGCGACTACGAGATGATCGTCTTCCGCGGCCTGGCGATCCGCCCCGGCCCCGGGCCCGACCCCGAGGAGCCGATCCGCATCCGCACCCGGCCGACGGTGTTCTTCCTGTTCCCGCGCTGCGTGGTCAGCGTGCGGCCCGCCGACAGCCGCCAGGTGCCGGCGCTGCGCCAGCGCCTGCTCGACGCCGCGCGCTTCAAGCAGCGCCTGCCCTCGCGACCCGAGGAGCTGATGCTGCGCATCCTCAACGGGATGGTCGACCGCTACCTCGACCTGCGCCAGCCGGTGACCGACCAGCTCGAGTACTGGCAGCGGGAGCTGCTCGACCCGCGCCGGCCCTTCCGGGACTGGATGTCGCTGCTCGAGGCGCGCCGCCAGCTGCGCAAGCTCGAGAACCTCTCCGAGGAGCAGCTCGACGCGCTGCAGGAATGGCGTGACGAGCGGCTCGACCGGCACGGCGGCCACGACGACCCGACCCGCGACTGGACCGACGCCACCGACGACGCCCACACCGGCGCGGGCGACGGGGAGCCGGCGATGCCCGCGCTGACCGACGCGCTCGAGGTCCGGGTCAACGACCTGGTCGAGCACATCGAGCGGGTACGCGGCCACGCGCAGCGGCTCGAGACCTCGATCGAGTCCGCGGTGCAGCTGCACTTCTCGGCGACCGCGCACCGCACCAACCAGATCATGCGGACCCTGACGGTGCTGACCGCCACCTTCATGCCGCTGACGCTCATCACGGGCATCTTCGGCATGAACTTCGAAGTGATGCCGGGCGTGCACTCGCCCGCGGGCTTCTGGTGGACGATGGCGGCGATGGGCGCGATCGCGCTCGGGCTGGTCCTGTTCTTCCGGACCCGGCGCTACCTCGAGGAGACGGGGCTGCGCGGCGGCTCGAAGCGCGTGCGGCGGCGCCGCAGCTGACGCGACGGCCTAGCGCGCAGCGGTCCGGCGGCGCCGCGCGGGCACGGATGCCGGCACCGCGGCCGGGACCGCGACCGGCACGGGCGTGGCCTCGGAGGCGCGCCCGGCCCTGCGCCTCGGCGCGGGGCTCGCCTGGGCCTCCCGCAGCGCAGCATCGACCAGCGTGTCGGCCATCCACAGGGCGATGCGCTCGACCTCGCGGTCCGGCAGGCCCCAGATGTCCTTGAGGATCACGTACGGCTCGATGCCGTAGACCACCGACAGCGCGCGGTGGAGCCGATCGCGCAGCGCGGGCGGCAGCGCGAGCGGCTCGATCGCGTGAGAGAGGATGCGGATCCGGTGCCCCCGCCGGTACGGCACTTCCTCGAGCAGGCCCGCACGCTCCCGCCCCCACTGATCCAGCGCCAGCAGTGCAGCCGCGCGCAGCTGCGGCTCGAACTCCTTGAAGCGCGGGAAGGTGGCGGTGAACAGCTCGCGCACTCGGGCGCGCCCGTCCGGAACGTCCGAGGACAGCGCGCGCAGGGGGCCGAGCGAGGCCTCGACCACCGCGCTGATCAGCGCGCTGCGGCTGCCGAAGCACCGGTAGGCGGTCGCCCGCGACACACCCGAGCGCACCGCCACCTCCGCGACCGAAGGAATGTGGCCGTCGGCCTGGATGAGCGCCATCGCCGTGTCGAGCAGCAGGCGCACGGTCGCGGGCTTGACGCCGCGGTCGGGTACCGGGGCGACGGTCGGCCCGCGGGGCGGGGACTTAGTGCGGGAGGTCAGGAAGGCTCCGGGACGGGTGTGCTTCGATTCTGCGCTTGTGATCCGTGCGATACGGTGTCTATACTCGCTCCATCCTGTTTTGAGACGCAAGTCTCATTCGCCCGATCCAGGTCGGCGCACAGGTGACAACGGCTCGCGGCAGACCGGCAAGCGTCGGCAGACAACGGGCTCAACCGAGACACGCTTCATGCGACTGGCGAGTTGGACCTGGGGTGGCCGTCACCACGCTGGCAGCGTCTCCGCATGCGGCCGCGAGGCGACGCCGCTCGCGGTGACGCGGCCCGAGCGCGGCGTGCTCGACCTCGTCGACCTGCTGGTGCGCGGCGAGCCCTTGCCGCCGGCCACCGGCCCACGGCTCCCGGTCGACGCGATCACGCTGCGCGCCCCCCTGCCGCGGCCGCGCCGCGGGATCTTCTGCGTCGGCCGCAA
>JAIYAG010000395.1 GCA_027489195.1 Burkholderiales bacterium
CTGCCCCCGCACGCTGGAGGCGACCGCGGCGGCCCGGGCGGCGCTGTCCGACCTGCAGTTCACCAGCACCTACCGCGTGCCGTTCCAGTACGGCCCGTACCTGCGCGAGCACCTCGCGACCGGCAGCGTGCTGGCCGCCTCGCACGGCGTGCAGGTCGAGGACCTCGACGGCAACCGCTTCTACGACCTCACCGGCTCGTACGGCGTCAACGTGCTCGGCTACGAGGCCTACAAGGACTGCATCGACGAGGGCGCGGCGCGCGCCCGCATGCTCGGCCCGGTGCTCGGCGCCTACCATCCGGGCGTGCTCGAGGCGGTCGAGCGCATCCGCGCGCTGTCGGGTCTCGACGAGGTCTCGTTCCACATGTCCGGCACCGAGGCGGTGATGCAGGCGGTCCGCCTCGCCCGCTATCACACGCGGCGCTCGCATCTCGTGCGATTCGCGGGGGCCTATCACGGCTGGTGGGAGGACGTGCAGCCCGGCCCGGGCAACCCGCTGCCCCCGCGCGAGACCTATACGCTGCGCGAGGGCGACGAGCGCACGCTGCACGTGCTGCGCACCCGCCGCGACATCGCCTGCGTGCTGGTGAACCCGCTCCAGGCGCTGCACCCGAATGCCTCGGCGCCGTCCGACGCCTCGCTGGTGGACAGCGGTCGCGCCGCCGGCGTCGATCGCGCCGCGTATGCCGAGTGGCTGCGACGGCTGCGCGAGGTCTGCACCGAGCGCGGCATCGTGCTGATCCTCGACGAGGTGTTCACCGGCTTTCGCCTCGCGAGGCGCGGCGCGCAGGAGTACTTCCGCGTCAAGGCCGACATGGTCGTCTACGGCAAGACCCTGGGAGGCGGCCTGCCGGTCGGCGTCGTGTGCGGCCGGCACGACCTGATGCGGCGCTGGCGCGACGACCGGCCCGCCGACGTCTGCTTCGCGCGCGGGACCTTCAATTCGCATCCCTACGTGATCGGCGCGATGAACGCCTTCCTCGACCGCTTCGAGCGCGCCGAGGTCCGTGCGCTGTACGACGGCCTCGACGAACGCTGGAACCGGCGCACGGCCCGCATGAACGCGCGGCTGGACGAGGCGGGCGTGCCGGTGCGCGTCGCGAACCTGAGCTCGATCTGGACGGTGCTGTACACGCGCCCCGCCCGGTACAACTGGCTGCTCCAGTTCTACCTGCGCGAGCATGGACTGGCCCTGAGCTGGGTCGGGACGGGGCGCCTGATCTTCAGCCTCGACTGGAGCGACGACGACTTCGACGCGATGTGCGGACGCTTCGTCGCGGCGGCCCGCGCGATGCAGGCCGACGGCTGGTGGGACGGACCCGACTCGAGCAACCGCTCGATCCGACGGACGCTGCTGGGCGAGATGCTGCGACGCCGGTTCTGACGCGCGGCGTCCGGGCTGCTCAATGCCGCCGCACGTGCGGCATCGGGTCGATCAGCTCGCCCCGCAGCAGCGCCAGCGGCGCGCCGCGGTAGAGCAGCGCATCGTGGAACGGGTCGGTGAGGATCTTGAACGCCCAGACCAGACCCGTGGCCAGGTCGCGCTCGATCCAGAGCTGCAGCACCCGCAGCAGCACGCCGCCGACGCCGAGCGCGAACCAGGCGATCCCGACGTCGTGCAGGTAGTCGCCGAAGCCGGTCGCCGGCTCGATCGTGCCGAGCAGCGACGGACTGATCCACAGCAGCACCGGTACCGCCGCCCACGCGCTCATCAGGACGATCTTGCGGCGGATGTTGTAGCCGACCTTGACTTCCTCCTTGTAGGCGTCGGTGACCTCGTTGACATGGTCGTAGCCGCGCGGCTCGAAGAAGAAGTGGCCGGCCTGGCGCGTCGTCATCGACACGCCCCAGGCCAGCAGCGCCGCGGCCGCCGGGTCCACCGGCACCAGCAGGTAGGCGGCGATGAAGCACAGCGCGCTGACGAAGTGCAGCGCCTGGTTGATGCGGCTCTGGTGGTAGAAGCGGTGGTCGTCCCAGCGCTGGGTCGAGAGTTCCTTGAGCAGTGCCTTCACGGGGACCTCATGAGTTCGCCGACCCGACGACGCCGTCGTGTCACGTGACCGGATCATGAACGCCGTCGATGAAGACTGCGTGACGGTGCGCGGCCGTCATCGAACCGTCGTCCGCGGGGCGCATCCTGTGTGCATGGACGTCGAGGCCCTGGACCCGGACATCGTGATCGAGCGCTTCGCCCGGTCGTCGAGACCGATGCGGATCAACGTCGTCACGGAGACCTGGCCGCCCGAGGTCAACGGCGTCGCGACCACGCTGGCCAGGATGGTCGGCGGGCTGCACGACCGCGGCCACGACATCCGGCTGGTCCGTCCCCGGCAGGACGTCGACGGCGCCGGGGACGCGGTCGGCCGCGACGGCTTCGGGGAGATGCTGACCCGCGGCTTGCCGATCCCCCGGTATCCGCACCTGAAGCTGGGCATCCCGGCCCGGCGCAAGCTGTCGCGGCTGTGGTCCGTGCAGCGTCCGGACATCGTGCACATCGCCACCGAGGGCCCGCTCGGCTGGTCGGCCCTGCGTGCGGCGCTCCACCTGAAGCTGCCGGTGGCCACCGATTTCCGCACGAACTTCCATACCTACAGCGACCACTATGGCGTCGGCTGGCTGCGGTCCCCGATCGCCTCGTACCTGCGCAGGTTCCACAACAGCGCCGGCTGCACGCTGGTGCCGACCGAGGCACTGCGCGGCGAGCTCGAGGCGTTCGGCTTCCGGCGGGTGCGGGTCGTGTCGCGCGGGGTCGACCGGCTGCTGTTCCGGCCCGAGCGCCGCAGCGACGCGCTGCGCGCCACCTGGGGGATCGGCCCTGCGGACCTCGTCGTCGCCTGCGTCGGACGCCTCGCGCCGGAGAAGAACCTCGCCACCGTCGAGCTCGCGTTCGATGCGATCCGTTCGGTGCGGCCCGACGCGCGACTGCTGCTGGTGGGCGACGGCCCGCTGCGCGCGAGCCTGCAGGCCCGCAGGCCGGACGCGCTGATCGTCGGACAGCGCGGCGGCGAGGACCTGGCCGCCCACTACGCGTCGGCCGACCTGTTCCTGTTCGCGAGCCTGACCGAGACCTTCGGCAACGTGACCACCGAGGCGATGGCGAGCGGCCTGCCGGTCGTCGCCTTCGACTATGCCGCGGCCGCACAGCTGATGCGCCACGACGTCTGCGGTGCGCTCGTGCCCTGCGGGGACACTGCGGCCTTCGTCGCCACCGCGCGCGACCTCGCCCTGGACGCGGATCGCCGCCGCCGGATGAGCGCGGCGGCGCGTGCCGTTTCGGAATCGCTCGGCTGGGACGCCGTGGTCGGGCGCTTCGAGCAGGCCCTGTCGACCGTCATCGCAGAAGCCGGCCCCGTCCCGGCGGACGCCGCCTTCGCGCCGCAGCTGCCGACCGCGTGAGCGACGGCCCGGATCCGGGGGGCCCGGCGCGCGAGCGCGGCCCGAACGTGGCAGCATGCCCCGTCCCCCACGGAGCCCCGCCATGACGTCTCCCCTGATGGCCGTGCCACGCATCGACCTCGACGACGACCGGCTGCGCCTCACCGAATGGCGCTTCGCCCCCGGCGCCCGCACCGGCCACCATCGCCACGGCTTCGACTACGTGGTGGTGCCGCTCACCGACGGCCTGCTCAGGCTGGAGACCGGCGACGGCGTCGCGCACTTCGAGCTGAAGGCCGGACGCTCGTATGCGCGGCTCGCGGGGGTGGAGCACGACGTGGTCAATGCCGGCACCGCCGAGCTCGCCTTCGTCGAGATCGAATACAAGAGGACTTAGAGGCGCTGCGGCAGCGTTTGACGCTACCATCGGCGCGTTTTCCTTCCGGATACGGATACGCACCATGACCACCGTCCGATTCACCGTCAACGGCGCCCCCGCCTCGGCCGAGGTCGAGAACCGGCGCCTGCTGGTCGAAGTGCTGCGCGAGCAGCTCGGCCTGACCGGCACCCACGTCGGGTGCGAGACCAGCCAGTGCGGCTGCTGCACCGTGCTGCTCGACGGCCAGCCCGTGAAGGCCTGCGCCACGCTCGCCGTCACCGCCGAGGGCCGCGCGATCACCACCATCGAGGGCATGCGCGCCCCCGACGGCGGCCTGCACCCGATCCAGCAGGCCTTCGTCGAGTGCCACGGCCTGCAGTGCGGCTTCTGCACGCCCGGCATGGTGATGAGCACCGCCGGCCTGCTGGCCGCCTGCCCGAAGCCGACCGACGAGCAGATCGTCCACGGCCTCGAGGGCAACCTGTGCCGCTGCACGGGCTACGTGAACATCGTCGAGTCCGTGCGCCGCGCCGCGGTCGCCCTCGACGGCTCGCGCTCCTGACCGCTCCCGAGGCCCGACCCATGGCTCAGACCGCCCCCGCCGACGTCAACGCCGGCCGCTACGGCAGCGGCCACTCGGTGCGCCGCATCGAGGACCCCGCGCTCGTCGCCGGCTCCGGCCGCTACGTCGACGACGTGTCGCTCCCCGGCCAGGTGCACCTGGTGATGCTGCGCTCGCCGTACGCACACGCCCGCATCCGCGCCATCGACGCGAGCGCCGCCCGCGCGATGCCCGGCGTCATCGCCGTCTACACCGGCGCCGACCTGGTCGCCGCCGGCGTCAAGACGATGCCCACGCCCGGCCCGTTCCCGCGCCCGGACGGCAAGCCCTCCAACGTGCCGCCGCTGCAGGCGCTCGCCACCGACACGGTGCGCTACGTCGGCGAGGCGGTCGCCGCCATCGTCGCCGAGACGCGCGACGCCGCCCGCGAGGCGCGCGACGCGGTCGAG
Source organism: Burkholderiales bacterium (assembly GCA_027489195.1). Classification (GTDB taxonomy): domain Bacteria; phylum Pseudomonadota; class Gammaproteobacteria; order Burkholderiales; family Burkholderiaceae_E; genus UBA4615. The sequence goes on from JAIYAG010000395.1 coordinate 4,766, forward strand.
GTCGACTACGAGGACCTGCCCGCCGCCGTCGACCTCGAGGACGCGCTCGCCGAGGGCGCGCCGCTGGTCTGGGGCCCGGCCGGCGACAACTGGGCCGCGATGGCCCGCCACGGCGATGCCGCCGCGTCCGACGCCGCCTTCGCGCGCGCCGCGCACGTGGTCGCGCTCGACCTGACGAACCAGCGCGTGGCCGCGGTCGCGATGGAGCCGCGCGGCGTGCTCGCCTACCCCGATGCCGAGTCCGGCAAGCTCACGCTGCGCCTGTCCACGCAGATGCCCTCGGGCTCGCGCGACACCGTCGCCGATGTCCTCGGCCTCGCGAAGGACCAGGCCCGCGTGGTCGTCGGCGACGTCGGCGGCGGCTTCGGCATGAAGACCGGCGCCTACCAGGACGACGTGGTCGTCGGCTTCGCGGCCAAGACCCTCGGGCGCCCGGTCAAGTGGACCGCCGAGCGCGGCGAGGAGTTCCTCGTCGGGCGCGCCGGCCGCGACTGCCGCAGCCACGCCGAGCTCGCGCTCGACGCCGACGGCAAGATCCTCGCGCTGCGCATCCGCACC
>JAIYAG010000405.1 GCA_027489195.1 Burkholderiales bacterium
CCGGCTCGATGCCGGCGGCGACCAGCCCGAGGTCGAAGCGCCCGGCATGCGAGGCGCCGCCGGCGTCCCAGACCAGACCGACCTGCGCATCGTCGGCGGCCGCACCGCGCGGCACCAGCACCTCGCGCACCGCAGCGCCGCCCGAGAAGCGCACGCCGCGCGTGCCCAGCGCATCCCGCAGCCGCGCGCCGGTGTCGGCATCGAGGCGTTCGGCGAGCGGCAGCGCGCGGGCTTCGATCAGCGTGACTTCGGCACCGGCCCCCGCGAAGTCGTCGGCCAGCTCGCAGCCGACCAGGCCCGCGCCGACGATCGCCAGCCGCGGCAGGCGACGCTCGGCGAGCGCGCGCACGCGGGCCGCGTCGAAGGCGTCGCGCAGCCGTGCGTACGCGGCGAGGTCGTTGGCCGAGAGCAGGCGTGGCGCGCCCGCGCCCGGCAGCGCAGGTCGGCGCGCGCGGGCACCGGTCGCCAGCACGACGTGCGCGCCGCGCACCGTGCCGCGGGTGGTGAGCACCCGGCCGCGGGCGAGGTCGAGCTCGAGCGCCCAGGCGTGGGCGAGCAGCCGCACGCCGAGCTCGTCGGCGAGTTCGGCACCGGTGCGCTCGGCCAGAGCCTGCGCGTCGAGCCCGCGCGCGAGCGCGACCGACAGCATCGGCTTGGCGTACAGCGTGCCGTCGCAGGCGGTGACCAGCGTGATCGGGCCGCCCCAGCCGGCGTCGCGCAACGCGCGCGCGACCGACCAGCCCGCGGTGCCCGCACCGACCACCACCACGCCGTCGCCGGAGGGCCGCAGGGCGCGCGGTGCGGCGGCCGAGGCCCCCTGCCGCGGCGGCGCCGGATCGATCGGCCGGAAGTCGGCCTTGGTCACGCCGCAGACCGGGCAGCGCCAGTCCTCGGGGATGTCCTCGAAGCGCGTGCCGGGCGCCAGCCCGCTGTCCGCATCGCCGCGGGCCTCGTCGTAGACGAGCCCGCAGGCCTCGCACAGCCAGCGCCTCAGCGCACGCGCGGCCTCGCTCATCGCACGCCCGCGCGCATCAGGCGGTCGAGTTCCTTGCGCAGGTGCTTGATCGCGGGCGTGACGATCGCGACGAAGTAGCCCTCGCGCAGCCGGCGCTGCGCGGGCGACGCGAGCGAGTAGCCGCCCGCGCCGGTGTGCAGCATCGCGGACTGCGTGGCGCGCAGCGTGAGCTCGGAGGCCATGAGCCGTGCGGTCAGCACTTCGGCGAAGCGCGCATCCGCCGGATCGAGCACCGCCTCGGCGAGCACCGCGACACGCGCGTGCAGCGCACCGAGCTCGTCCTCGATCTGGTCGGGGCCGTCCTCGAGGAAGGCGTTGACGTGGCCGAGCCGCAGGTTCGACTCGCGCATCAGTTCGACGCAGCCCTCGATGATGCCGGCGCCGATGCCGACCTGCATCAGCACGAAGCCGTTGCGGATGCGCTTGAGCCACGGGCCGATCGGGTCGGCGAGCACGTGGTCGTCGGGCACGAAGACCTCGTCGAAGGCCAGCCCGTAGGTGCCGGTGCCGTCCATCGCGAGGAAGGGCGGCACCTCGGTCATCGTCACGCCGGGCCAGCCGCAGCGCACCAGCGCCATCACCTCGACGCCGGCCCCGGTGCGCGGCGCGCCGTCCGGCCCCAGGGGCATGAACGCGGTGCCGAACACATGGTCGGGGCCGAGGTTCGACACCCAGGGCAGCCGGCCGGAGACCCGCCAGCCGCCGGGCACGCGCGTGCCCTGCAGCGCGAGCCGCTCGATCGACGCGAAGTACTTCATCGGGTTGGACATGCCGGTGCCGCCGAGCACCTCGCCGCTCGCCAGCCGCGGCAGCAGCTCGCGCCGCAGCGTGTCGGAGGCGCCCTGCTCGACATACCAGGCACAGGCGTCCTGGCACCAGCCCATGAACGCGCTCGAGCCGCAGCTGCGGCCGATCGCGGCGAGCGCGTCGATCGCGCCCGCCACGTCGCGGCGCCCGTCGGGGCGCTGCGTGGCGAGATGGTGGCGGAACGCGCCCTGTGCGCCGAGCGCACGCAGCGCGTCGCCGGGATACAGGCCGCGGTCGATGCGGCCGACGAGCGGGTCGAGCTCGCGCGTGACCGCGGCGGCCAGCGCGGCCGGGTCGATGCAGGCGAGTTCGGTGTCGATGGCACCCATGGCGTGTCCTTCCCGGTCCTCAGACCAGCACGACGTCGGTCGGGATTGGGTTGCGGAAGCAGTTGGCCATCGGCGACGCGTAGTCGGCCTCGCGGACGATCTCGGCGAGCAGCTCGCGCGGCGCGTCGGCCTCGAGGATCACCTTGGCGCGCACGGCCTGGAAGCCCATCTGGTGCGGTGCCTTCTGCGCGCCGCCCGCGCCCCAGGCGGCCGGATTGCCGATGTCGCCCTCGAGCAGCACCTCCATCTTCGAGATGTTCACGCCCTTGTGCGTGGCGACGGCATGGATGCCGACGCACAGGCAGCCGCCGAGCGCCGACAGCAGGATCTCGGACGGCGCGGGCGCGGTGTCCTGGCCGAACAGGTGCGGCGGCTCGTCGACCACCACCGGGGTGTGCGCGCCGACGTAGGTCAGCGAACGGAACTGGCCGTCGTAGACCGTGCGGCTCTTGACCGTGCCGCGCGAATCGGGGTTGTTGCGGCCCTTCTCGGCGAAGGCCGCGAGGCCGGTCGCGTCGATCGGTTTGACCCAGGTGGTCTCGACCACCGTTTGCGGCACTGCAGCCATGGCGAATGTCCTAGCGTGGGGTTGGATGGCCACACCGTTGCAATCGCCGTGCCACCTGCGTGCCGGGCCCCTGCCCCGCGGGCGAGATCCGCGCCGCAGCGGCCTCGTGCGCCCGCCGGCCGTCCGCGGGACCGTGCGGACAGGCGGCTGTCGCCCACCCTTGCACCGCACAAATTGGACAGCCCTCGAACGGAATGTCGACAGACGCCGCGCGCTCAGTCGCCGGCCTGCCCGAGCTTCTCCAGCCGGTAGGTGAACTGCCGCCGGGTCATGCCGAGCATCTGCGCCGCCCGCGAGCGGTTGCCGCCCGCCCGGATCAGCGCATCCCTCACCCGCTCGGCATCGCCGGCCACGACCGGCGCATAGGGGCGCACCAGCTCGGCGCCGGCCGGCGCGGCCGCCGCCGACGGCAGCGACGCGGCCGAGGGCACGATCCGGGAGTCCGCCTCGGGTGCCGGGTCGGCCGACACGTCGGGCTCGGCCAGCAGCTGCGCGGCGACGCTCGCGGCGTCGATCAGCGCGCCGTGGGTCATCAGCACCAGCCGCATCGCGACGCTCTGGAGCTGACGCACGTTGCCCGGCCAGGGGTGGGCCTGCATCAGCTTCATCGCCGGCTCGCTGAACTGCACCGGCTCGCGCGACCACGCGAGGCAGGCCTCGTGCGCGTAGTGGCGCACCAGCACCGGCACGTCCTGGGGGCGGTCCCGCAGCGCCGGCAGCTGCAGGGGCAGCACCGAGAGCCGGTAGTACAGGTCGAGCCGGAAGCTGCCGCGGGCGACCGCCGCCGCGAGGTTGCGGTTGGTCGCGGCCACCACGCGCACATCGAGCGGCAGCTCGCGGCGGCTGCCGACGCGCACCACCACCCGGTCCTGCAGCACCCGCAGCAGCTTGGCCTGCATCGCCAGCGGCAGCTCGCCGACCTCGTCCAGGAACAGCGTGCCGCCGTCGGCCTGCTCGAAGCGCCCGGGCTGCGCGGTCACCGCGCCGGTGAAGGCGCCGCGCTCGTGGCCGAAGAACTCCGACTCGAACAGCGACTCCGGCACCGCCGCGCAGTTGACCTTCACGAACGGGCGCGCCGCGCGCGGGCTCGCCTGGTGGATGGCGCGCGCGAACAGCTCCTTGCCGGTCCCCGACTCGCCGAGCAGCAGCACGGTGAGCTCGCCGGTGGCCAGGCGGCGTGCCTGCGCGATCGCGCCGCGCAGCGCCGACGAGTCGCCGAGGATCCCGAAGTTGGGCAGCTGGTGGCCGAGGCGCTCGCGCAGGTCGCGGTTCTCGGTCTCGAGGCGCTCGGTGCGGCGGCGCAGCTCGTCGTTGACCCGGATCACCTGCCCGAGCAGCGTGCCGACGGTCTGCAGCAGCTCGAGGTCGTCGTTGATGGCGCGCTTGCGGTGGCGCAGCCGGTGCGCGGCCAGCACGCCGCAGACCCGGTCGCCCTCGCGCAGCGGCACCGCGATGAAGGACACCGTCTCCTTCGGCAGCCGCGCGCGCTCGACCGAGCGGCCGAGGAAGTCGGGCTCGGCGTCGATGTCCTGCACCACCCGGGCGATGCCGGTGCGCAGCACGCCGCCGCAGACGCCCTCGCCGCGCGCGAACACGCCGCGCGCCGCCTCGTCGGCGGTCAGCCCGTACCAGTGGCGGATCCGCAGCGACTCGTCGGCGGCGTCCCAGAGCAGCACCCGGCCCCGGTTCAGGCCGACCCATTCGGACAGCAGGCGCAGCGTCTGGCGGATCACGAAGTGGGGCTCGACGCTGCGCCCGAGCAGCTTGCCGACCTCGCGGATCAGCAGCACTTCCTGCTGATGCCAGTCGACAGGGGCGGCGTCGGGCGCCGGGGCGGGCTCGGTCATCGTGTCTCCTCGGGGGGAGACCGATCCCAAGCAAAGTCGATGCCGGGTGAACAAAGTGTCCACGCCGCCCCGTGACGAGGCGGTTCGCGCTGCAGGATGGTGCGCGGGAGGGTGCTCAGGCCTCGCGCGAGGCCTCGAGGTAGGACACGAGCTTCGCGCTGGTCTGGCGGAGCCGGTCGGAGAGCAGCTGCACCAGCTTCAGCAGGATCTTGCTGCCGAGCCGCGGCTCGTCGTGCAGCACCAGCAGCATCGCGTCGCGGGTCAGGACCGCGATGCGGGAGGGTTCGATCGTCACGCAGGACGCGAAGCGCGGCTCGCCGTCGAACATCGACATCTCGCCGAGCGCGTGGCCCGAGTGGGCGACCGCGATGCGCGACGGGAAGTTGTAGCGGTTGCGGCGCAGCACGTCGACCATGCCGCCCATCAGCAGCATCATGAAGTCGCCGGTCTCGCCCTCGGAGATGATGGTGACGCCGGCCGGGGCCTCGTAGACGTACATGAAGGCCCCGAGCTTGCGGGTCTCCTCGATGTCCAGTCCCGAGAACAGCGGGGTCTTGGCCATCAGGCCGTGGATGTCGTCGGCGAACTCGCTCGCCCGGCCAATCGGGCGCAGGCCGATGGCGCTCAGGCGCTCGTGCGGGGTCTGCCGGATCGGGGTCTCGGGGCGGGCGGGGCCCCCGGGGGACCTGAGCGTGGATGCCTCCATGGCGTCCTCCGTGTGGATTCGCATCGGTTATAGCATGGCGGTCGGGCAGCCGATCCGTTCGAAATGCGGCTTCCGGCCGGGTGCAGCGGGCATTCCGACGAACGGGCGGCCGCGGCCGACGGGCCCGCGGCGGTCGGTGACGGAGTCGCTCGCGCGCGCGCCGCCCGGGTCGCTCAGTTCGCCAGCGCGACCCGCCGTTCGGCGACGCCCTCGGCGAGGGTGTCCAGGGCCGCGATCGTGTCCTCCCAGCCCAGGCATGCATCGGTGACGCTCTGCCCGTAGACGAGCGGACGCCCGATCTGCAGGTCCTGGCGGCCGGCCACCAGGTGGCTCTCGACCATCACGCCGAAGACCCGCGATTCGCCGTCGGCGAGCTGCTCGGCGAGGTCGCGCGCGACCGCGAGCTGGTTCTCGTGCTTCTTCTGGCTGTTGCCATGGCTCGCGTCGACCATCAGCCGGCAGGCGAGCGCCGCCGAGCCGGCCTCTCGGCAGGCCGCGTCGATGCTGGCGCGGTCGTAGTTCGGCGCCTTGCCGCCGCGCAGGATCAGGTGGCAGTCCTCGTTGCCGTTGGTCGAGACGATCGCCGAGTGACCGCCCTTGGTGACCGACAGGAAGTGGTGCGGCTGCGAGGCGGCCTTGATCGCATCGAGCGCGATCCGCACGTTGCCGTCGGTGCCGTTCTTGAAGCCGACCGGGCAGGACAGCCCCGAGGCCAGCTCGCGATGCACCTGCGACTCGGTGGTGCGAGCGCCGATCGCGCCCCAGGAGATCAGGTCGGCGACGTACTGCGGCGTGATCATGTCGAGGAACTCGGTGCCGGCGGGCAGGTCGAGCTCGTTGATCTCGACCAGCAGCTCGCGCGCCAGGCGCAGGCCGCGGTTGATGTCGAAGCTGTTGTCCAGACCGGGGTCGTTGATCAGGCCCTTCCAGCCGACCGTGGTGCGCGGCTTC
>JAIYAG010000579.1 GCA_027489195.1 Burkholderiales bacterium
CGCCCGGAGCGTCCGATCCGCCCGGAGCCTCCGATCCGCCCGGATCGCGGCGCGCGTCGACTGCCGCACGTTCGCGGCTCGCGCGTCCGAAGGGCGGGCGACTTCCATCACGGCCGCATCGCCGGTGCTCCGGTAGCCTCGACCGGTGGCTCGACGCTTGAGCCGAGGAGAGGTCGATGTCGACTCATGCGAAACGCCCCGTGCGGTGGCTGATCCCGCTCGCGGCGCTGGCGTTCCAGGCGCTGGTGATCGCGGTGGTGGTGCGCAAGGGTCTGCCGCCCGCGATCGCGAACCGCGACATGGCCCAGATCGCGAACCTGCATCCGCTGGTCGGCGTGGTCTCCAGCCTGGGGGCGCTGCTCTGGGCCGCGTCGGCGGCCATCTGCGGCCTGACCGCCGGGGTGCTCGCGCGCGCGCGGGCGCCGCGCACCGAGGTCAGGTTCTTCGCTGCCGCGGCCTGCCTGACCGCGTACATCGTCACCGACGACTTCTTCATGCTGCACGAGGTGCTGCTGCCCGCCTATCTGGGCATGTACGAGCGCCATGCGGTCGGCCTGGTCGCCGCGGGCGCCATGCTGTTCGTCGCCACGTCGTTCCGCCAGATCCGCGCGACCCGCTACAGCCTGTTCGTGCTGGCGGTGGCGCTGCTCGCCACCTCGGTGCTGATCGATCGCTACGACTATCGCCTCGACGCGATGTTCGTCGCGCACGGCTGGGATCCGGAATGGCGCTCGGTGATGGAGGATGCGCCGAAGTGGCTCGGCATCGCCTGCTGGTTCGCCTACTTCGTCGATGCGGCGATGGCCGCGCTGCTGCCGCGATCCGACGCCGACCGGCGCCCCGTGGTGCCGGTGCCGACCGAGGTGCTGATGCCGGCGCCGAACCGGCGCGGCGCGCGCAGCGGGATGCGGGCGCACGCCTGAGGGCGTCTCCCCTGCAGGCGCGCCGCCGCCCCCGGGCGGGCGACCGTCGCCGCTGCGGGCTGTGGTAAGGTCGCGCGCCGCCCCGATGACGAAACCGGTAGACGTAGCGGACTTAAAATCCGCGGCCGCGAGGCGTGGCGGTTCGAGTCCGCCTCGGGGCACCATGCGACCCGCCTGCGCTGCCGCCGCGGCGCGCCATCGGCTCCGCCCGTCGGGAGGCCGTGGCCGACGGGCCGAGCTCGCGCGACGCCCTGGCGAAGCTGGGCCACAAGGAGCCTTCAACCTGTCCGGGTGCATGCCGCAGGATCCGACCTCGGGTCCGCAACGCCCGTTCGAGGGTGCAGAGATGGCGATGATCGAACTCCAGAACTCCGAGGCCGGGCAGGCGACCGTGGTCGCACCGGTGGCCTCCGACCGTGACGCAACCGACGCTGTCCGGCCGTCCCCCGCGGTGCAGGTCTGGCTCGACCGCCTGCCGGAGGCCGCGCGCGCCCCGAAGCTCGCCGCCGCCTTTCCGCGGATCGCGGAGCGCATCGCGCTCTTCGACGGCGAGCCGCCGTTCGCGGCCCGTTACCTCGATCAGCTGATGATCGACCAGCGTGGCGACCGGCAGGGCTTCCCGATCGAGGTCGGACGCGAGCTGATGCGCCTGCGCTCGCACTACGCGCAACAGGTGGAAGCGTCGATCTCGGCCGGCACGGACCGCGGCTGGGGGCGTGCGCTGCATCGGGCTTCGCGCGGCTGAGGCCGGCGCGCCGGCCGGCCCCGCAGGGCCGGTGGTAGAGTGCTCCGGCACCGCGCGTCTTGCGCGCGCAGCCCGCCGAGCACGCATGGATCCCCTCGCTTCCCCCGAGCACGAGCTGCTGCTCGTCATCGACGTCCAGAACGACTTCTGTCCGGGCGGGGCCCTTGCGGTCCCCGACGGTGATGCGGTCGTGCCGGTCATCGCCGCCGCGATGACCCGCTTCGCGCAGGTCGCGTTCACTCAGGACTGGCATCCGCCGGGACACCGCTCGTTCGCCAGCGCCCATCCTGGCCGCTCGCCGTACGAGCGGATGCCGTTTCCCTACGGCGAACAGACGCTGTGGCCGGACCACTGCGTGCAGGGTACCGAAGGGGCGGCGCTCCACCCCGGGCTCGACTCCGCCCGTGCGGAGCTGGTGATCCGCAAGGGCTTTCGCCCCGCGATCGATTCGTACTCGGCGTTCTTCGAGAACGATCGCAGCACGCCGACCGGGCTCGGCGGCTACCTGCGCGAGCGCGGCATCCGGCGGGTGGTGCTCTGCGGCCTCGCGACCGACTTCTGCGTGGCGTACTCGGCGATCGACGCCCGGCGTCAGGGCTTCGAGGCCGTGGTGCTGCTCGAGGCCTGCCGCGCGATCGATCTCGACGGCTCGCTCGCGGCCGCGCTCGCCGCGATGCACGAGGCCGGCGTCGTGCTGCGCGACCCCGCCCGCTGAACGTGCCGACCTCGCGCCCCGCCGCCCGCGCGGCGGCGGCCCTGCTCGTCAACGCGCTGCTCTGGGGGCTGTGCTGGCTGCCGTTCCGAGCGCTGCAGGAGCAGGGCGTGCACGGCCTGTGGGCCACCGCGCTGGTGTACGCGGCGGTCGGCGCCGCGGTGTTCGCCTGGGACCCGGCCGTCGCGCGACGGCTCGCCGGCACGCCGTCGCTGTGGCCGCTGC
>JAIYAG010000058.1 GCA_027489195.1 Burkholderiales bacterium
CCACGCTGCACTATGCCGACGGCCTGCCGAGCAAGCGGGACCAGGAGTTCCGCCTCGCCTACGCGAAGGCCTTCAAGCTGCAGCCCGACGTGTACGCCGTCCAGGGCTACGACACCGGGCTGCTGCTCGCGCAGGCGATGGACGCGGTCAAGGGCGACTTCGGCAACAAGGCCGGCCTGACGAAGGCGATGGAAGGCGTGAAGATCGACAGCCCGCGCGGCACCTGGACGATGTCCAAGGCGCACAACCCGGTGCAGGACATCTACCTGCGCCGCGTCGAGGGCGAGTCGAACAAGTACGTGTCGGTGGCCTGGAAGGCGCTCGCCGACCCGGCGCGCGGCTGCCGGATGGGCTGAGGGCACACGGGTGGACAGCCTCGCGTCGATCCTGATCCAGGTGCTCAACGGCCTGCAGTACGGGCTGCTGCTGTTCCTGGTCGCCTCGGGCCTCACGCTGATCTTCGGGATCATGGGCGTGATCAACCTGGCGCACGGCAGCTTCTACATGATCGGCGCGTACCTGGCCTGGTCGCTGTCCACCCGCTTCGGCAGCCTGCTGCTCGCGATCGTCGTCGGCATCGCGGTGGCGGTGGCGCTCGGGCTCGTGCTCGAGCGCGTCCTGATCCGCCACTTCTACCGGCGCGACCACCTGTACCAGGTGCTGCTCACCTACGGGCTGATCCTGATGTTCGAGGAGTCGCGCTCGCTGATCTGGGGCGACGACGTGCAGGGCGTGAAGATCCCGGAGCTGTTCGCGTTCAGCATCCCGCTGACCGACACGCTGTCCTACCCGGTCTACCGTCTGGTGATCTCGGCGGCCTGCCTGGTGATCGCCGTCGGCATGTACCTGCTGATCCAGCGCACGCGGCTGGGCATGATGATCCGCGCCGGCGCGCACAGCCGCGAGATGACCGAGGCGATGGGCATCAACGTGCGGCTGCTGTTCTCGCTGGTCTTCGCGCTCGGCGTGGCGCTGGCCGCGTTCGCCGGCATGATCGCGGCGCCGGTCTCCTCGGTCTATCCGAACATGGGCAGCCAGGTGCTGATCATCTGCTTCGTCGTGGTGGTGATCGGCGGCATCGGCTCGGTCAAGGGCGCGCTGGTCGCGGCGCTGCTGATCGGACTGACCGACACCTTCGGCCAGGTCTACCTGCCTCAGGTCGCCGGGATGCTGGTCTACGTGCTGATGGCGGCGGTGCTGGTGTTCCGGCCCGCGGGCCTGTTCGGGAGGGCCTGAGCGATGGCCGCCTCCGCTCCCGTGGCGCGCGTGCTGATCGCGCTCGCGCTGGTCGCGCTGCTGCTGTTCCCGCTGTCGGGCAACACGTTCTACATCCAGCTCGTCACGAAGGTGATGATCCTCGCGATCTTCGCGATGAGCCTCGACCTGCTGGTCGGCTACACCGGGCTGGTGAGCCTGGGTCACGCGGCCTTCTTCGGGCTGGCCGGCTACAGCCTCGCGCTGATCCAGCCGAAGTACGACCCGATGTCGATCCTGATCACGCTGCCCGCGGCGCTCGCGATCTGCGCGGCCTTCGCGGCGATCACCGGCGCCCTGGTGCTGCGCACGCGCGGCATCTACTTCATCATGGTCACGCTCGCCTTCGCGCAGATGGTGTACTTCGTGTTCCACGACACCAAGCTGGGCGGCGGCTCCGACGGCCTGTACATCAACACCAAGCCGGTGGTGGGCTGGGGCGAGACCCGTCTGCTGAACCTCGACGACCGCCCGACCCTGTACTGGACGGTGCTCGCGACGATGGTCGGGGTCCACCTGCTGCTGCGGCGCGTGCTCGCCTCGAACTTCGGGCGCGCGCTGCAGGGCATCCGGGTCAACGAGCACCGGATGCGCGCGATCGGCTTCCCGGTGTTCCGCTACCAGCTCGGCGTCTACGTGCTGTCGGGCGTGGTGGGCGGGCTGGCGGGCTACCTGTCGGCGCTGCAGTTCGGCTTCGTGAACCCGGAGATCGTGTCCTGGCACCAGTCGGGCGCGGTGCTGATGATGGTGATCCTCGGCGGCATGGGCACGCTCACCGGACCGGTGATCGGCGCCTTCGTGTTCGTGCTGCTCGAGGAGCTGTTCAAGGACGACACGGTGTTCGGTCCGATCGCCAAGCACTGGCAGCTGATGATGGGCGGGATCATCGTGCTGGTGGCCTGCTTCCTGCCGCGCGGCCTGATCGGCCTCCTCGGCCGGCGGCGGGAGGACTGAGATGCTCGAGGTCGTCGGTCTCTCCAAGCAGTTCGGCGGGCTGCACGCGAACTCGGACGTGTCGCTGTCCGTCGCCGTCGGCGAGGTGCACGTCGTCATCGGCCCGAACGGCGCGGGCAAGAGCACACTGATCAACATGCTGTCCGGAGACCTCGCGCCGAGCTCGGGCACGGTCACCCTCGACGGGCAGGACGTGACCGGCCTGTCGGCCGACCGCATCTCGCGCAGGGGCGTGGGGCGCAGCTACCAGAAGACCAACATCTTCCAGGGCTTCAGCGTGCTCGAGAACTGCCGGCTCGCGGCGCAGTCGCGCGCACCGCATCCGTGGCGTCTGTTCACCCGCGCCGAGGCCTACGTCGACACGCTGGCGCTCGCACGCGCCGCCATCGCCCAGGCCGAGCTCGACGGCCGCGAGTCGCGGATCGCCTCGACCCTGTCGCACGGCGAGCAGCGCCAGCTCGAGATCGCGATGTCGCTCGCCACCGCGCCCCGGGTGCTGCTGCTCGACGAGCCGCTCGCCGGCATGGGGGCGGAGGAGTCGCAGCGGATGGTC
>JAIYAG010000617.1 GCA_027489195.1 Burkholderiales bacterium
AGCCGTACGACGCGCTGCGCCTCGCCGGGCGGGCCATCTGCCAGCGCGAGGGCTGCTACAACGGCCACTCGCAGATGATCCGCCCGTTCCGTGCCGAGACCCTGCGCTACGGCCCGTACTCGGTCGCCGGCGAGTTCGTCTGGGACCATCCGTTCCAGTGGGGCAGCAAGCGCACGGGGCCGGACCTGGCCCGCGTCGGTGGCCGCTACAACGACGAGTGGCACCGCGCGCACCTGATGAATCCGCGCGACCTGGTGCCCGAATCGAACATGCCCGGCTACCCGTGGCTCGCGAAGAACGCGGTCGACGACACGACCATCGCGGCGCACATGTCGGCGCTGCGCAAGGTGGGCGTCCCGTACACCGATGAGGACATCGCGAAAGCGCCCGAGGTCGTGCGCGGCAAGACCGAGATGGAGGCGCTGATCGCCTACCTCCAGGGTCTGGGCACTGTCATCAAGTAAGGGGCACCGACATGGACGTCAACATGCTGCGCGGTGTCATCACCGCGATCTCCCTCGCCTGCTTCGTCGGCATCGTCGTCTGGGCCTACTCGCCGCGCAACAAGTCGCGCTTCGAGCAGGACGGACAGATCCCGCTCGACGACTGAGAAGAACGGAAGGAATGTGATCATGGCTGATTTCACGAGTGGGTTCTGGTCGTCGTACATCACGATCGCCACCATCGTCTCCATCGTCTTCTGCCTGCTGCTGCTGCTGCTCAACAGCAGGAAGCCGGCGCCGACGGCGGACAACACCACCGGGCACGTCTGGGACGGCGACCTGCGCGAGGCGAACAATCCCCTGCCGCGCTGGTGGAGCGGGCTGTTCGTCATCACCATCGTCTTCGCGGCGATCTACCTGTGGATGTATCCCGGGCTCGGCTCGAACGCGGGGGCGGCCAAGTGGAGCGCCCACGGGCAGTACGACGCCGAGAAGGCGGCGCTCGACGCCGAGATGGCGCCGCTCTACGCGAAGTTCCTGCAGCAGCCGATCCCCTCGCTGATCGGCGATCCGCAGGCACGGGCGATCGGCGAGCGGCTGTTCCTCGCGAACTGCTCGCAGTGCCACGGCTCGGACGCGCGCGGCGCCAAGGGCTTCCCGAACCTGACCGACGCCGACTGGCTGTACGGCAACGCGCCCGAGCAGATCGTGCAGACGCTCGCCAAGGGTCGGAACGGCATGATGCCCGCCCTCGGCGCCGCGGTCGGATCGGCCCAGGAAGTCGAGCACCTCGCGCAGTACGTGCTGTCGCTGTCGGGCAGCGCCACCGATCCGGTCAAGGCCGAGCTCGGCAAGCCGAAGTTCGCGGTCTGCGCGGCCTGCCACGGTGCGGACGGCAAGGGCAACCAGGCGCTGGGCGCCCCCAACCTGACCGACCGCATCTGGCTGCACGGCGGCGGGCTGCAGCAGGTGGTCGCGATGATCAACCTCGGCAAGGACAACATGATGCCGGCCTGGGACACCAAGCTGACCGAAGGTCAGATCCACGTGCTCGCCTCCTACGTGCTCGGCCTGTCGCAGCGCGCGCCGGACGGCTCGGCCGCCAAGTGACGCGGGCTCTGCCCGGGCGCGCTTCCATGCGCGCCTGCATGCGTCCCCCCGTCCACGTTCCGAGCCGTCGATGACCGAAGTCCGCAAGGTGATCCCGATCCAGCCCGCCGTCGCCGACGACGGCGGCGGGCTGTTCTCGATCTACCAGGCGCATCGCAAGATCTACCCGCGCGCGGTCACCGGCCTCTTCGCCCAGCTGCGCTGGGCGGCGGTGATCTTCACCCAGGTCATCTTCTACGGACTGCCCTGGCTGAGCTGGAACGGGCGGCAGGCGGTGCTCTTCGACCTCGGCGCCCGCAAGTTCTACCTGTTCGGCGTCGTGCTGTGGCCGCAGGACTTCATCTACCTCGCCGGCCTGCTCGTCGTGGCCGCGCTGTCGCTGTTCTTCTTCACCGCGGTGGCGGGCCGCCTGTGGTGCGGCTACGCCTGCCCGCAGACGGTCTACACCGAGCTCTTCATGTGGATCGAGCGCCGGGTCGAGGGCGACCGGACCGCGCGCATGAAGCTCGACGCCTCGCCGATGTCGGCGGCCAAGCTGGGCCGCAAGGCGACCAAGCACACGCTGTGGCTCGCGCTCGCGCTGCTCACCGGCTTCACCTTCATCGGCTACTTCGCGCCGATCCGCGAGCTCGGCGGCCAGGTGCTCGCCTTCTCGCTGGGACCGTGGCAATGGTTCTGGATGCTGTTCTACGCGTTCGCCACCTGGGGCAACGCCGGCTTCATGCGCGAGCAGGTCTGCAAGTACATGTGTCCGTACGCGCGCTTCCAGGGCGCGATGTTCGACAAGGACACGATGATCGTGACCTACGACACCGAGCGCGGCGAGCCGCGCGGCTCGCGCCCGAAGAAGACCGATCCGAAGGCGGCCGGACTGGGCAGCTGCATCGACTGCACGCTGTGCGTGCAGGTCTGTCCGACCGGCATCGACATCCGCAACGGCCTGCAGTACGAGTGCATCGGCTGCGCGGCCTGCATCGACGTGTGCGACACCGTGATGGACAAGATGGGCTACGAGCGCGGGCTGGTGCGCTACGCCACGCAGAACGGCCTCGAGCGCCACCTCGGTCGCTTCGGCATGCTGCGCAACGTGCTGCGTCCGCGGGTACTGGTCTACGGCACGCTGCTGGGCGTGCTGGTGGTCGTGCTGTTCGGCTCGCTCGCGGTGCGCAATCCGCTGCGGGTCGACGTGATCCGCGATCGCAACGCGCTCGCGCGGATCGTCGATGCCGGCAACGTCGAGAACACCTATCGGCTGCACTTCATGAACGCCTCCGAAGCGCCCCATCGGCTGCGCGTGACGGTCGAGGGCCTCGACGGCATCCGTCTCGCGAGCCCGCAGGTCTACGAGGTCGAGCCCGCCTCCAACCGGGCGGTGCCGATCAACGTCCAGATCCCGCCTGGCGTCGGTGTGCCCGGCTCCAATCCGATCCGCTTCGTGGTGGAGGCGATCGACGATCCGTCCCTCGCCCGCAGCGAGAAGGCGGCCTTCATGGTTCCGCGCTGAGCACGCGGGCCGACACAGGAGACTCCATGTCCGCAACCCCGATCGTTCCCGTCCGCCCCGCCTGGCGCGAGCCGCTGGTGTGGCTGGTCGTCGGCATCCCCGCCGCGACCGTGGTCGCCGGCGTGTTCACCTGGTGGATCGCCGCGCAGCGGGCCGACAGCAACGTCGCCGACGACTACTACAAGCGCGGCCTCGCGATCAACCGCTCGCTCGAGCGCGAGTCGCGCGCGAAGGCGCTCGGGCTGCGCGCCGAGCTGACGCTCGCCGGCGAGAACGACCTCCGGCTGAGACTGACCGGCGGCGCGGCGCTGCCGCCGACGGTCACCGTCGTCCTCACGCATCCGGTGCGCGCCGAGCAGGACCGCAGGCTCTCGCTCGACCGGCAGGCCGACGGCGACTACCGGATCGTCGCGCCGCAGGTCGGCGCCGGCAACTGGGACATCTCGATCGAGGCCCAGGACTGGCGCGTCGCCGGCCGGCACCTCGGGCTGCGCGAGGGCGCCGTCGTGCGCCTCGCCGCCGACGGTCGCGTCGACTGAACCCAGAGGCCGACGTGCCCCGCAACGCGCGCGAGTGGATCGCGGTCCTGTGGCCCGCGTTCGTCTCGGCCTGCCTGCTCGAGATGGTGGTCTTCGCGGCCTTCGACCCGCACGACTTCAGCCTCTTCGGCTGGCAGATCGATGCCGAGCAGCGCGAGGCCGTCTATTCGCTGGCCTTCTTCGCGTTCTGGGCGATCGCCACCGCCACCGGCGTGGTCACCTGGTCGCTGTCGCGCTCGTCCGAGGAGATCAACCGCTGGCAGCGTCCGGTGCCGCTGACCGTGCCCCTGCCGGGCAACCCGCCGAATCCCGACTACCGCGGCCCGAACCCGCCGCCGAACGTGCCCCCGGGGGCGGCTTGATCGGCGCACGCGTCCGCACGCCGAGGCGGGGCAAGACGTCGTGAGCCTGCTCGTGCTGCTCGCCACCGCCGCCGCGCTCGGGCTGCTGGGCGGGCTGCATTGCGTGGCGATGTGCTCGGCCCTGCAGCGGGTCGCGGTCCACGGGCTGGGCGGGCGGCGCACGGCGCCCGCGGCCCCTGTGCCGGGCGCGGCCGCGCTGTCGCTGGCCCGCAGCATCCCGCTGGTCCCGGTCGACGCGGTCACCGGGCAGGCGCTCGCCTCCGCGCTGCCCCGCCGCGACGACCTCGCCTTCCACGCGGCGCGACTGCTCGGCTATGCGGCGCTCGGCGCCGCGGTCGGCAGCGGCTCCTGGCTGCTGCGCTGGGGGTCGGACGCGATGCCGCTGATGCGCCCGCTGTGGGGCGCCCTGAACCTCGGGCTGCTCGCGCTCGGTCTCGCGCTGCTGCTGCTCGGCCGGCAGCCGGCCTGGGTGGACGCGCTCGGGGCCCGCGCCTGGCGCGCCGGCGGTGCGCGGCTCGGCGCCTCGGTCGGCCGCGGCCGCCCCTGGGTCGCCGGCGCCGCCTGGGCCCTGGTGCCCTGCGGCCTGCTGTACTCGGCGCTGGCCACGGCGGCGCTCGCGAGCGACCCGCTGCGCGGCGCGCTCGCGATGCTGGCCTTCGGGGCCGGCACGGCGGTCCATCTGCTCGGGGCGCAGTGGCTGCTGGACACCGTCGCCCGCGGCTCCGCCGCACGCGCGGCCCGCGTGGAGACCGTCGGGATGCGCATCGGCGGGGCACTGCTCGCGGGAATGGCGATCGCGGCACTGCTCGCGCTGGCGCTCGGCCAGCCCCATCCGTTCTGCGCGAGCTGAAGCGGTCGCCGCCCGCGGGGGGGCGGAACCGGTGGCGTCAGCTCACTCGGTCGCGCAGGTCGCGCCGGCGATGTCGCGCAGCCGCGTGGGCTCGTCGATCCGCAGACGCTTCTGCTCGACGGTGATCAGGCCGTCGTCCTGCAGCTTCGAGAACGAGCGGCTGACCGTCTCGAGCTTGAGCCCGAGGTAGTTGCCGATCTCCTCGCGGGTCATGCGCAGGATGAACTCGCGCGGCGAGAAGCCGCGCTGGGCGAAGCGCTGCGACAGGTTCAGCAGGAAGGTCGCGATGCGCTGCTCGGCGCGCATGGTGCCCAGCAGCATCATCACGCCCTGATCGCGGACGATCTCGCGCGAGAGCACGCGGTGCAGCTGCCGCTGCAGCCCGTTGAACTCGCGGGTCAGCGACTCGAGCTTCTCGAACGGCACGACGCAGACCTCGGCGTCCTCGAGCGCGATCGCATCGCACTGGAAGGCCGCCGCACTGATCGCGTCGAAGCCGAGGATGTCGCCCGGCATCGGGAAGCCGGTGACCTGCTCGCGGCCGTCATCCGAGACGACCCGGGTCTTGAAGAAGCCGAGCCGGATCGGGTAGACCGCATCGAAGCGGTCCCCGGCGCGGAACAGCGGCTCGCCGCGCTTGACCCGGCGGCGGGTCGAGACCATGCCGGTGAGCCGGTCGAGCTCGGTCGGGCTCAGGCCCTCGACCAGGCAGATGTCGTGCAGCCCGCAGTCGCCGCAGTTGACGGCATGCGTGACCGTGCCTGCCGCGGCCTTGACCGGCGGAATCGGATGCGCTGACACGATGCTTCACTCCCCGTTTTCGGTCGATTCTAGTCGAGTTTGACGAGAATCAAATGCCCCGAAAGAGCCGGGTGCGAAAGTCTCGCCCATGCACACGCTCGCACGCTCGCCCCGCCCCTCGGCCAACGACCCCGGCGGATCGATCGCGCCGCGCGCGGAGTTGATCGAACGTTTCGACGTCGCCGGCCCCCGGTACACGTCGTATCCCACCGCAGACCGCTTCGTCGAGGCCTACGACGCCTCGAACCTGGACCGATGGCTGAGCCAGCGGGCCGCGGTCGGCTGGCACCAGCCCCTGTCGGTCTACGTGCACGTGCCGTTCTGCGCGTCGGTCTGCTACTACTGCG
>JAIYAG010000073.1 GCA_027489195.1 Burkholderiales bacterium
CGCCGAGAAACCTTCCGCGCCCTTCCCCGCCTCGGCCTTGGCCGCCTTGAGCTCGGCCAGCCGCGCCTCGCCGGCGGCGCGTGCGAGCTTGCCGGCCTCTTCGGCGATCACGAGCTTGCGCACCTCGTCCTTGACCGCCTCGAGCGGCCTGCGCTGCGGGGCGCGGTACTCGACGACGCGCGCGGCGGCCAGCTGACCCGGCGCGACCTCGATCGCCTCGGTGTTGCGCTTGTTGCGCAGCACCTCGTCGCCGAACAGCGCGCCGAGCAGTCGGGGGCTGGCGAGCGGGCTGCCGCGGGCCGCATCCGGCGTCGGCGCACGGCCGACGTTGTCCACCGTCCGGATCTCGAGCTTCCACTTGTCGGCGACCGGCTTGAGCGACTCGGACTGCTCGTAGACCATGTCGGTGAACGCCTGCGCGGCCTCGGCGTACTTGGCGCCCGCCTGCTGCAGCCTCACCTCGCGCTCGAGCTCGCCGCGCACCTGCTCGAAGGTCTTCTCGGCGCCCGGCTTGATGCCGGTGAGCCGGATGATGTGCTGGCCGAACTCCGACTCGACCGGACCGCGGATCTCGTCCTGCTTCATGTCGAAGGCGGCATCGGCGAACGGCTTGACCATCATGTTCCGCGCGAAGAAGCCGAGGTCACCGCCCTGCGCGGCCGAGCCCGGATCGTCGGAGGACGACTTGGCGAGCGCGGCGAACTTCGACGGATCGGCCTTGAGCTGGGCGAGCAGTTGCTCGGCCTTCGCCTTGGCGTCCGCACCGGACTTCACGAGGATGTGGCTCGCGCGTCGTTCCTCGGGCGTGCCGTAGCGCGCCTTGTTCTGCTCGTAGTAGGTCTTCAGGTCGTCGGGCGAGACCGCGATCTGGGCGGCGATGGATTCGCGCGACAGCACCACCACCTCGACCTTGGCCGATTCGGGCGTCTCGAAGGCCCGGCCGTTCGCCTCGTGGTACGCGGCGAGCTGCGCGTCGGTCGGCTGCACGCGAGCGGCGAAGTCGGCGGCGGCGAAGCGCTGCTCTCGGACCTCGCGTCGCTCTTCCTGCATCGCGACCAGGCGCTCGCGGACGGACTTCGGCATGAATGCCGAGGCGCTCACCGCATCGGGCAGCGCCTGCACCAGCAGATCACCGCGCACCATCGCCTCGAAGCCGGCCGGCGTGAGCCCGCGCGACGCGACAAGCGCCTTGTAGCGTGCGTCGTCGAAGGCACCGTCCTCGCGCTTGAGACCCGGGATGCCGAGGATGGTCTGGCGCACGCGCTCGTCGGTGATCACCACATTGCGTGCGCCCGCCTGCTCGCCGATCGCCTTCTGCGCGATCAGCCCCTCGAGGATCTCGCTGCGGGCCTCCGGCGTGTCGAACATCTTGGTGTCGACGCCGTCGCCGAGCATCTGGCGCAGCTGATCGATCTGCTGTCGCTGTGCGGCATCGAACTCGGGCTGGAAGATCTCGCGACCGCCGACCTTGGCGACGCCACGGTCGCCGGACAGCATGCCTTCGTAGCCCGAGATTCCGAAGAAGACGAATGCGGGCAAAATCAGGATCAGCAGGATGAACTGCAGGATGCGCTGATGCTTGCGGATGGATTCGAACATGGTGCGTCCGGTGACGGGCCGCCGTGCCGGTCGGCGGGCCCGGTTGTATAGCAAAAAGGGGCGAACTTTCGTTCGCCCCTTCTGCATTTTCAGTCTGGCGGAGTGGACGGGACTCGAACCCGCGACCCCCGGCGTGACAGGCCGGTATTCTAACCGACTGAACTACCACTCCTTGGTCTTGCTCGGTGCTGCTGGTGCCACGTCTCGTTGGTGGTGGGTGCTGAGAGGCTCGAACTCCCGACCTACGCCTTGTAAGGGCGCCGCTCTACCAGCTGAGCTAAGCACCCTCGCTGCAGCGCCCAACGAAGACCGCAATCTTAGCACTGCTTCGGCGTGTCATGCAAACGGGCGCGCACCCAACGCGTGGGTGCGCGCGTGCGCTCAGTGCTTGACCACCTCGTCCGCACCGGTGGTCGGCGCGGCCGGCTTGACCGGCTCGGCCGCGGCAGCGGCGGCGGCAGCCACCTCTTCCTCGGCGAGCGGCGTCGGCGGACGCTCGAGCGCGACCTCCAGCACCCGGTCGATCCACTTGACCGGAACGATCTCGAGCTTGTTCTTCACGTTGTCCGGGATGTCCGCCAGATCCTTGACGTTCTCCTCCGGGATCAGCACGGTCTTGATGCCGCCGCGGTGCGCCGCCAGCAGCTTCTCCTTGAGGCCGCCGATGGGCAGCACCTCGCCGCGAAGCGTGATCTCGCCGGTCATCGCGACATCGGCCCGCACCGGGATGTCGGTGAGCACCGACACGAGCGCGAGCGTCATCGCGATGCCCGCGGACGGACCGTCCTTGGGCGTGGCGCCTTCGGGCACGTGGATGTGGATGTCCATCTTCTCGTGGAAGCCGGGCTTGATGCCGAGCCGCGCCTGCCGGCGCCGCACGACCGTCATGGCCGCCTTGATGGACTCCTGCATCACGTCGCCGAGCTTGCCGGTGAACGTGGTCTTGCCCTTGCCCGGCACCGCGACGGCCTCGATCGTCAGCAGTTCGCCGCCGACCTCGGTCCAGGCGAGACCGGTGACCTGGCCGACCTGGTTCTCCTTCTCGGCGATGCCGTAGGAGAAGCGCCGCACCCCGAGGAACTTGTCGAGGTTCTTCGGCGTGACCGCCACCTTCTTCTCGTCCTTCTTCAGCAGCAGGGTCTTGACGACCTTGCGGCAGATCTTGGAGAGCTCGCGCTCGAGCGAGCGCACTCCCGCTTCGCGCGTGAAGTAGCGGACGATGTCGCGGATCGCGGTCTCCGACACCACCAGCTCGCCCGGCTTCAGGCCGTTGTTCTTCTGCTGCTTGGGCAGCAGATAGCGCTGGGCGATGTTGACCTTCTCGTCCTCGGTGTAGCCGGCGAGACGGATCACTTCCATCCGGTCGAGCAGCGCCGGCGGGATGTTCAGCGAGTTGGCGGTCGCGACGAACATCACGTCGGACAGGTCGTAGTCGACCTCGACGTAGTGGTCGACGAAGGTGTGGTTCTGCTCGGGGTCGAGCACCTCGAGCAGCGCCGACGACGGATCGCCGCGGAAGTCCATGCCCATCTTGTCGACTTCGTCGAGCAGGAAGAGCGGATTGCGGACGCCGACCTTGCTCAGGCTCTGCAGGATCTTGCCCGGCATCGAGCCGATGTAGGTCCGGCGATGGCCGCGGATCTCGGCCTCGTCACGCACGCCGCCGAGCGCCATCCGCACGAACTTGCGGTTCGTGGCGCGCGCGATCGACTGGCCGAGCGAGGTCTTGCCGACACCCGGGGGGCCGACCAGGCACAGGATCGGGGCCTTGACCTTCTCGACGCGCTGCTGCACGGCGAGGTACTCCAGGATCCGTTCCTTGACCTTGTCGAGACCGTAGTGATCCTCGTCGAGCACCGCCTCGGCCTTGGTGAGGTCGTTGTCGACCTTGCTCTTCTTCTTCCAGGGCAGCCCGACCAGCACGTCGATGTAGTTGCGCACGACGGTGGCCTCGGCCGACATCGGCGACATCAGCTTGAGCTTCTTGAACTCGGCGTCGGCCTTCTTGCGGGCCTCGGCGGGCATGCGCGCGGATTTGATCTTCTTCTCGATCTCCTCCATGTCGGCGCCGTCCTC
>JAIYAG010000437.1 GCA_027489195.1 Burkholderiales bacterium
CGCGTTGAGGGGCGCGCCGATGGGCGGCCGGTGGCGAGCGGCAGCCGGGAGGCGGACGCGCGACGGATCCGGAACGTCGGGCCGCCCGCCGGGCCCGGCCGCGGCTAGGATGCGGCATGACACGCGGCCTGCTGATCGCCTTCCTGCTGTCCTTCGGCCCGACGGTGTCGAACTCGTTCGCCCGCTTCGCGTACGCGCTGGTGCTGCCCTCGATGCGCGCCGACCTCGCGCTCGACTGGTCGAGCGCCGGCTGGCTGAACACCGCGAACGCGATCGGCTACCTCGGCGGGGCGCTGCTCGCCCGGATGCTCGTGCGGCGCACCGGCAACCGGGTGCTGTTCGCCGCCGGCATGGTGATCACCGCGATCGCGCTGACCGCGACCGGCCTGGTCCGCGACGTCGGCGCGCTGACGCTCGCGAGGACCCTGTCCGGGGTCGGCGGTGCGATGGTCTTCGTCTGCGGCGGCGCGCTGTCGGGCAACGTCTTCCCGGGGCAGCCGGCGCGCGCGACCACCACCATCGCGATCTTCTTCGCCGGCGGGGGCATCGGGCTGATGCTGTGCGGCGTCGCGGTGCCGCTGCTGCTCGAGGCCTGGGGCGATGCGGCCTGGCCGCTCGCCTGGCAGGCGATGGGGGCGGCGAGTCTCGTGATGGCCGCCGCGAGCATATGGGCCGCGTGGCGCATCGAGGAGCCGGGCGCCGCACCCGGCAGTGCCGACTGGCGGCTCGCGCCGTTCCTGCCGCAGTTCCTCGCCTACGTGTGCTTCGGGCTCGGCTACATCGGCTACATGACCTTCGTCATCGCCTGGATGCGCGTGAACGGCGCGAGCACCGGCATGGTCATCGCGGTCTGGACCGTGCTCGGCGCCGCGACCCTGGCCGCGCCCGCGGTCTGGGCCGGCCCGTGCGAGCGCTGGCGGGGCGGGCGGCCGCTGGCGGCCGTGATGGCGGTGCTCTCGGTCGGCGCGATGCTGCCGATGGCCTCGCTGCACCCAGCGGCGCTGCTCGCCTCGGCCGCGCTCTTCGGCGGCGCGATGTTCAGCGCGCCGTCCGCGGTGAGCAGCCTCATCAAGCACCTGCTGCCCAAGCCCGCCTGGGGCTCGGCGATGGCCACCTTCACGGTCGCGTTCGCGGCCAGCCAGATCGTCGGACCGGTGGCCACCGGCTGGGTGGCCGACCGCTTCGGGTCGCTGCGCCCCGGGCTGACCGCGTCGGCCGCGGTGCTGGTGCTGGGGGCGCTGCTCGCGCTCGCGCAGCGGGATCCGCGGGGCGCGTCGCGCGCGGCGGGGACGTCGCCCCGATTGTGAATCCCGGTTCCGCGGAGCGGATCGTTTCGGACCCCTGTGGCAGGCCGGATCGGATCACACCGGCCGAAGTCATGGGATATTTTTCCGCGAGATCCTGACGGCAACGACACACTGCCGCGGAGGCCATCGTGATCCGATCCCTGCATTCCTCGCTCGCCCTCTCCCTGACTGCGCTCGCCGTGCTGCCGCTGACGGCCATGGCCGATCCGTTCTCCGGCGGCATTGCCGCGCCCACGCTGGAGTTCCGCGTCACCGGGACCAACCCGAACACCGGGAACCCGATCAACTGGTCGAATCAGACCCCCCTCGACTTCGCGGTCGACTCGGCGACCGGTGACATCGACCTGCTCGGCTCGTACTCGCTGCGTTCTGGGGCGAACCTCAACGGCACCCAGACACCGCTGTTCAACATCAATGTCCAGCCGATCGGCACGATCGGCGGCCTGCTCGATCCGGCGACCGGCCAGCGGACCTCGATCGCCTTCGAGAATGGCGGCAACGTCGATCCCTTCCTGACCTACGGCTACAGCGCGTCCAACAACACCAACGCGGCACTCACCTACACCGCGACCTACACCTCGGCGATCGTCGGCGATTTCTCGCTCGGTTCGATGGTGCGCGCGCGTATCTCGGGGGGGCTGGTCGATGCGACCGGCAACGGGGTCAGCGTCGGCCTCGCGCCGGGCAAGTCCTTCACCCAGGAGCTCCTGCTGTCGACCGACGGCGCCACCTGGATCAACGCGGGCGTGGACGTCGGCAACGCGCAGACGAGCGTCTCGCCGCTGGGCGAAGGCGACGCGTTCCTCTACGGCACCTACCGCAATCCGGCCAGCGGGTTCGTGGTCGGACCGAACGGCGCCTTTACCCAGATGCGGCTGGTGACGACCTTCACGCTGACCGGCGACAGCGACATCGCGTCGATCAGCGGCTACGGAGAAATCGTGCCGATCCCGGAGCCCGGCGAGATCGCCTTCCTGAGCGCCGGACTCGGTCTGGCCGCGATGATCGCCCGTCGCCGGCGGTCCCGCGCCTGAGCGGTGCCGGGGCCGGGCCGCGCGCTGCTCAGCGCGGCCCGAACAGCCCGGCGTCGCGCATCGCGTCGACGCTGGTCCGGGCGAGCGCCCCGATCTGCACCGGCGCGTCGTCGGCGACCGGGCTGGTCGCACGCACCGACCACATCTCGCGGCCGGTGGCGGCGTCGAGCACGGCGCTGCCCATGCCGTAGGACGTCTGCGGGCGCACGCCGCCCAGCGGCACCGACATGCCGATGCCGCCGAAGCCGATGCCGCCGCGTCCGCCGCCGAAGCCCCCGCCGAATCCGAAGCCGAGCGACGGGCCGAAGCTGGACTGAGTGACCCCCGCGATGTTGACCGCCGAAGCGAGCGCGGCCGACGCGCCGAGATCGCGCGCCGCCTTCGCCACCGCCTCGTGGCCGCCGGCGGCGTCCACCGGCACCGGCGCGACCAGTGGCTGGCCGCCGGCCTCGCGCACCGCGGCGGCCAGCCGCTCCTCGCACAGCCGCGCCAGCGTCGAGTCGGGCGCCCGACAGCTCACCAGCACCTTCTGGTCGCGCAGCGAGCGCGTCGCGAACGCGGGGTCGGACCACTGGCCGTCGATCTGCGGTGTCGCGCAGCCGGCGACGAGCAGGGCCGCGGCGGCGGCG
This sequence comes from Burkholderiales bacterium, assembly GCA_027489195.1. Taxonomy (GTDB): domain Bacteria; phylum Pseudomonadota; class Gammaproteobacteria; order Burkholderiales; family Burkholderiaceae_E; genus UBA4615. The sequence continues at coordinate 2,971 of JAIYAG010000437.1, forward strand.
AGGCTGGGACGGGCGATCGGGGTCATGGGCATGCGGCTCCTCGTGCTTCGCCGTACGGGCAGGGCGCGTGCCCGGGGCAGTGGGGACGGCAGGATACCGTCATGCGGCCGGGCGCCGCGACAGTGCGATGCCGAGTGCGGCCAGCAGCAGGCCCGCGGCGATCATCACCGACGCGTGGCCGATCGCCGGCGCGAGGCGCGCCGCCAGCGCCACGCCGACCGACTGCCCGATGAAGATCGCGACCGCGAACAGCCCGATCGCGGTGGCGCGGGCCTCGGGCGCGAGCTGCGTGGCCAGCGTCTGCAGCGTGTTGTGCAGCATGTAGAAGCCGATCCCGGCGAGCCCGCAGCCGCCCATCGCGGCGGCGAAGGTGGCCAGGC
>JAIYAG010000497.1 GCA_027489195.1 Burkholderiales bacterium
ATCCAATGTCAGCAGCGAGGTGTCGACCTACGGCGACTGGCCTTCCGGCCGGGCGCCCGGCACCTATGCCTTCGATCGACTGCCCTCGCAGCAGGCGCTGGCCGCCGAAAGCGACGCCCTGGAAGCCACCGCCGCACCGGCGCTGGCCCAGGCCGGCTTCAGGCCGGCGGCGAACGGGCAGCAGCCGGATGTGCTGGTGCAGGTGGGTTCGCGCTATCAGCGCAGCGACGACCACCGCTGGGACGACCGCCTGTGGTGGTCGGCCGGCTTCGGCTACTGGCGGCGCGGCTACTTCCTGTCGCCCCGCTGGAGCATGGGCTACGGCAGCGATTTCCAGCGCTACGACCGCGAGGTCGCATTGCTGATCCGCGACCGCGCCAGCGGCAAGCCGCTGTACGAAGCCCGCGCCACCAACGAAGGGCTGACGCGCCAGGACCCGTCCATCCAGGCGGCGATGTTCCGGGCGGCACTGACCGATTTCCCGAAGACGGGGCTGAACCCCAGGCGCGTCACCGTCGCGCTGCCAGCCAGCCCCTGAGATTCATCCTCTGCACGGTCTGGCCTTCAGCCCGGCGGTACGAGGGCACGAAGGTCTTCTTCCCAGCCCTTCAAACGCTCCTGCGCCTTCAGCCGCTGCGCCGGCGTGGTGGCGTTGTGGATGCGCGCGGCGAGTTCGCAATTGAAGACCGTCAGCTGCTTCTGGTAGGCCCGGTAGGCCGGGTCGGGTGACAGCTGGGTGCGTTCGAAGAGCATGCGCAGGCCGGCGATGCGCTGCTCGCGGTCGGCGCGTTCGGCCACCAGGCGGCGCAGGGTGGCCAGCGTGTCGGACTGCCGGCGCTGGCGCTCTGCCAGCCAGGCTTCGGGGTTGAAGGGTGACTTGTCCAGGCCGGCTTCGATGACGCGCTTCTGGGCTTCGTCCAGGCTGCCGTAGATCTGCTCTGCGCGCTCCAGCGTGCGGCGGGCGGTTTCAGCGCGGCGTTCTGCCGGGTTGGGCTGCATGAAGTCGCTGCGCAGTTCCTTCAGCGCCTTGGCGTAGCGCTGCTCCATGTGCTTGAAGTTGGCTTCGCCCAGGGTGGGCAGCAGGTCAGCCGTCTGCACCAGGGCGCGGTCGAAGGCGGGGTCCAGTGCGGTCCTGACGCGGCTGAACCAGCCGCAGGCCGCGTCTGCCGTGGTGGGCTCGACGATCACCGGCTGCATGCTGGCCAGCAGCGCGGCCAGTTGCGGCAGCTGCGTGCGGCGGTGCCAGGCATGAAGATCGTCGATGGCCTGCCGCGCCGCCGGAGCCTGGGCGCTGCTGAAGTCCACGTAGCCATCCAGCCACCACCAGCCCAGTTGCGGCGCGTTGTTGTAGCCCAGACGCAAAGCGCTGCAGCCCGTCAGCGCCACCGCCAGTGCCAGGGCTGCGGCACCGATAATCAGCCGCCTGGCCGCGCGTGCGGCCGCTTCGTGGAATGAACTGATGGCGCTGAACGTGGTGATCATGGCGGCGGGCAAGGGTACCCGAATGAAGTCGACCTTGCCCAAGGTGCTGCATCGCCTGGCAGGGCGGCCGCTGCTGCAGCATGTGCTCGACGCCGCCGCGCCTTTGCAGGCCGCCCGCACGGTACTGATCACCGGGCATGGCGCCGAAGCCGTGGAGGCGATGGCCGCCGGCAGCGGCGCGGTCTACGCCCGCCAGATGCCGCAGCTGGGCACCGGCCACGCCGTGCAGCAAGCGGCGCCGTTGCTGGACGACGAGGCCACCACCACAGTCGTCCTGAACGGCGACGTGCCGCTGGTGCAGACGGCCACCATCGCTGCGCTGGCGGCGGCCTGTGGCGGCACCCGGCTGGCCTTGCTGACGGTGGAACTGGCGGATGCCACCGGCTACGGCCGCATCCTCCGCAAGGGCGACGCGGTGCAGGCCATCGTCGAGCACAAGGACGCCAGCCCGGCGCAGCGTGCCATACGCGAGGTCTATACCGGCATCATGGCCGCGCCCACGGCGGCGCTGCGGCGCTGGCTGGCCCAACTGACCAACGACAACGCCCAGGGCGAGTACTACCTGACGGACGTCGTGGCCCTGGCCGCCGCCGAAGGCGTGGCGGTGGTGGCAGCCCCGGCCAGCGGCGAAACGGAAGTGCTGGGCGTGAACAGCCCGCAGCAACTGGCCGACCTGGAACGCCGCTTCCAGGCAGCGAACGCACTGCGGCTGATGGAAGCCGGCGTGCGCCTGGCCGACCCGGCGCGGCTGGACGTGCGCGGCACGCTGACCTGCGGCGCCGACGTGGAGATCGACGTCAACTGCGTCTTCGAAGGCCGGGTGGTGCTGGGGGATGGCGTGCGGGTGGGCCCGAACTGCGTGATCCGCGATGCGGAGATCGGCCCCGGCACCGCGATCCACGCCTTCACTCATATAGATGAGGCCGTCGTGGGCGCCGGCGCGCTGATCGGCCCCTACGCCCGGCTGCGCCCTGGCGCGGCGCTGGCTGACGAAGTGCACATCGGCAACTTCGTCGAGGTCAAGAATTCCACCCTGGCGCGCGGCGCCAAGGCTAACCACCTGGCCTACCTGGGCGACGCCACCGTGGGCGAACGCGTGAACTTCGGGGCCGGCAGCATCACCGCCAACTACGACGGCGCCAACAAGCACCGCACCGTCATCGGCAACGACGTGCACGTGGGCAGCAACTGCGTCCTCGTGGCGCCGCTCGTTCTGGGCGACGGCGCGACGATCGGCGGCGGTTCCACCCTGAGCAAGGACGCGCCCGCGGGTGCGTTGACGGTCGCCAGGGCGCGCCCGGTGACGCTGCCGGGGTGGCATCGCCCCCGCAAGACGCCCGCCCGCTGACGGGCTGGCCCGCCGAAACGACCACTTTTCACGACTTTCGCGACGAGGGGACGTACAACGAGAGGAAAGGCCCTTGTTCGGGGGGTTGGTGGCCGGTGCCGGGGGGACGCACACTGCACCCAGGGTTCGAAGTGACTTCGCGCTGTCATCCGGCGAAGGCAGAGTTCGAACACATTGCAGATAACCGATGTGCGGCAGGACCCCGGTCCCCGACCATCGCACCCTCGAACCGGGGGGTGACACGACAAGCCGGGTACCGCACACTCTTACTCAACCATCTCGATCTCATTCCGGGAGCTGACCATGAAAAAATTCGTCCTTGCCGCCGCCCTGTCGCTGCCGATGCTGGCCTTCGCCCAGGCGCCGAACCTGCTGCTGAACAGCAGCTTCCAGTCGGGTAACTTCACCAGCTGGAACCTGTTCAACGGTGGCACCTTTCCCGCCGCAGTGAACAACGCCGGTGTCCAGCCTTTCGGCAACATCGTGCCGGCCGACAACGCACCGGGTAACCTCAGCCCGCAGGCTGCCGGCAACAACATTGTCTACTTCGTCGACGACAACGCCACTCAGGTGATTTCGCAGACCGTCCTGATCCCGACCGCCGGGTCGTACTTCGTCGGCTACGACTACTTCGTGCCGGCGCTGGGCCAGGTCAATGCAGCGCCTTCGAACCTGTTCGTCGGCTTCGGCTTCGGCCCCACGTCCTTCTCTTCGTCGATTTCGACGGCAACGGCGCCCATCGCCACCTGGACGCACGTCGGCAGCATCGTGACGCTGCCGGCCGGCGCGTTCACGTTCAGCATCGCCTTCGTGCCGTCCGGCAACAACACGCTGGCTGGTGACGACTTCGCCATCGACCGCACCTACGTCGTGGCTGTCCCCGAGCCCACCACCTACGGCCTGCTGGCTGCTGGTCTGGTTGCCATCGGCCTGTTCGCCCGTCGCCGCTCGGCCCAGATCTGAGCTGCACAGCACCAACGAAAAGCCCGCCTCTGGCGGGCTTTTTTCATGTCGCCCGCAGTTTCAGCGGCTGGGTGGCTTCCTGCCAGTAGCCGCTGCCAGGCACAGATCGGCCCAGGCCTTGGCCTTCTCGCCAGGGTTGCGCAACAGGTACGACGGAGGATAGGTGACCACCACGGGCAGGTCGCCAAGGTAATGCACCCGCCCTCGCAGCTGGCCCAGCGGGGCGTCGTTCCTGAGCAAGGCCTGGGCTGCAGAACGCCCCATCGCCAGCAACACGCGCGGCTGCAGCAGTTCGATCTGCCGGTGCAGGTACGAAGAACAGCGCTGCACTTCCTGATCCCGCGGGCTTCGACTGCCCGGCGGCCTGCATTTCAGCGCGTTCACCACGTAGGCGCTGCCTTCGGGCGGGCCAGACTGCCCGCGCGACAGGCCCAGCGCGTGCAGCATGGCGTCGAGCAGCAGGCCCGCCGGGCCGGCAAAGGGTTCGCCGGCGGCGTCTTCCTCGGCGTCCGGCGCCTCGCCGACCACCAGCCAGTGCGCCTGCACATGGCCCATGCCGAACACCGTCTGCGTGCGGGTGCTGCACATCTCGCAGGCCCGGCAGTCACTGACGACCTGGCGTAGCGCCGGCCAGTCCAGCCCCGACACTGAATCCGTCATCGGCGCCGCCTGCTCCGGTACCTGGACCATGGATGACGACTTCACTGTGGGCGCTGGCATCGCTGCCGGCACGGGTGCCGGCAGTGGCGCGCTGGCACCCCTCTCTCGTGGGCCCGGGCCAGGCACCGGTGCTGTCGCCAGTGCGCCGGCCACCTCGTCAGCCCGCCCATCACCCGGGGCCGCAGGCGCCCATGTGCGCAGGCCCATGGCCTGCAGCATCCTGACCTGGCGCTCATCCCAGGCCATAAGGCGGAACCCCTGGTGGCGGAAAGGCCCAGCCGCATCACCACGGCGTCTTCGCGTCCACCGGCTGCCGGGTAGTAGCTGCGGCGCAAGCCCACTTCCGCAAAACCG
>JAIYAG010000401.1 GCA_027489195.1 Burkholderiales bacterium
CGCCCGGGTCGCGGCCAGCGCCGGCCGCGAACAGCAGACGCTCGGCCGCACCGCCCGCCAGCGTCGCCACCAGGGTGCCCGCGAACACCGCGACGAACAGGTAGACGAACAGGTGCGGCGGCAGACGGCGCTCGATCAGCCTCAGCCAGCCCCAGGCCACGGCGATCGGCAGCCAGCCGTCGAGCAGCACGGCCGCCGGCATCTCGGCCCACGGCACGGTGCCGGTGGCCGCGGCAAAGCCCGCGCCGCCGAGCACGGCCACGGCGGCCCAGCCCGGGCCGAGCACGTACAGCGCGAGGGGTGCGACGAGCCAGTGCAGCGGCGGGCCGCCGACCAGGGTCGTCCGTAGGGTCCAGGCCAGCCCGATCAGCACCGCCACGGCGCCGAGCGCATGCGGCGAGACCGTCTTGGGGGCCGGGCTGCCGTTCATGCCGCCGGCACCGCGGTCACGGACGCCCTGGTCGCGGCGCCGATCAGGCCGATCGAGACCCGCGTGCCCTCCCCGGCGCTGCTGTGGATCGACAGCGTCCAGCCGGCCGCCGCGCAGATGCGTTCGACGATCGTCAGTCCGAGCCCGAGACCCGACGGACCGGTCTCGTCATCGGCAGCCGAACCGCGCCAGAACGGATCGAACACCCGCTCGAGGGCGGCTGCATCGATGCCCGGGCCGCGGTCGATCACCTCGATCGAACCCTCCGACTGCTGCACCGTCACCGGCGCGCTGCGGCCGTGACGGATCGCATTGCGCAGCAGGTTGGAGAGCACGATCTCGAGCATCGCGGGATGCGACACCGGCAACGCGGGCTCGGCGACCGTCGCGGTCACGGAGGCGCCCAGCAGACGGGCCTCGGCGGCGAGCCGCTCGACGCACAGCGCGACCAGTTCGCCGAGCGGGCGCGGCGTCCTCTCGGGCGGCAGCCGCACCGGCCGGTCACCGGAGGGTTGCCAGCGCGCCACCAGCAGCAGCACGTCGAGCAGGCGTTGAAGCTCCTCGGCGGCCTCGCGGATCGAGCGCAGGCGCGGCACTACCGGCGCCGGCAGATCGGTGCGTGCGAGCAGCACTTCGGTACCGGTCGCGATGCGGGTGAGGGGCGTGCGCAGCTCGTGGCTCGCCGCCGCGGCGAACGCGCGCTCCTTGCGCAGCGCGATCGCCACCTGCCGGCGGTGGTCATCGAGCGCGTCGGCGAGCGCGGACACCTCGACGTCCATCGAGCCGTCGCGGAACGAGGCATCGCCCGGTCCTTCGGAGACCCGCCGCTGCAGACGGTTCATGCCACCCAGCATCCGGTCGACCAGGCCGAGCGCGAGTCGTGAGGCCAGCAGCGTGAGCATCGCCGCGATCGCGAGCACCGCCCACAGCAGGTCGAGCCGGCGCTGCTGGTGCTCGGTCGAGTCGTAGGCGAGCAGGAAGACCTGGGCGCCGCGGCGCGCGACGCCGACCTGGTAGTCGACGCCATCGGCGGAGCGGACCTCGCGCATCACGATCGCCCTGGTGGGCTCGGTCACGAGATCAGGCAGCGGCAGCAGGTGCGGCGGCAGCGCATCCCCGGGCACTGCCGGATCCTGCGACGCGATGTACAGCCGCAGGGAGCCGGTGTTCGGGTAGGCCAGCAGCGGATCCCGGGGGTGGATCTCGATGCTGCGCTCGAGCTCGTCCTCGACCACCCGCTCGACCAGCCTGCGCTCGTAGCCGTACCAGACCACGTGCAGCAGCAGCGCCACGGCGAACGATGCGATCGACGCGGTGACGACGATGCCGACGACCAGGCGTCGTCTAAGCGAGGGTCGCAGGCGGCCTGATCCGGTAACCATGGCCGTGCAGGTTCTCGATCGGATCGACGCCCGCCTCCGCGAAGGCGCGCCGCGTCTGGGCGACCAGCGCGCGCAGCGCATCGCCGCCGGGCGGGTAGTCGCCCCAGATCTCGCGCTCGAGGTCGGGACGCGAGAACACGCGGTCGGGGGCGCTCATCAGCAGGTCGATCAGCTGGAAGGAACGCGGGGTCAGGCGCACGACGGCGTCGCCCATGCGGACCCGGCGCGCCTCGCGCTCGAGTCGCAGCCCGCCGAGCGTGGTGGTCTCGGTGGCCCGACCGGTCGAGCGGCGCGACAGCGCGCGCAGCCGCATCGCCAGCTCGTCGAGCAGGAAGGGCTTGACCAGGTAGTCGTCGGCTCCGGCGGCGAAGCCCGCCCGCTTGCTGTCGATCGAGTCGCGGGCGGTGAGCATCAGGACGGGCGTGGTGCCCAGCGGCCCGGCGCGCAGGCGGCGGCACCAGTCGACGCCGTCGATGCCGGGCAGGTTCAGGTCGAGCACGACGACGTCGGGGCGCTCGCGCTGCGCGAGCTCCATGCCGACGATGCCGTCGGGCGCGTAGCGGGTGTCCATGCCTGTCGTCTGCAGGTAGTCGCAGACATTGGCCCCGATCACCGGGTCATCCTCGATCACCAGCACGCGCATCGCCCCACCCTCCCGAGATCCGAATCAGCCCAGTGCCACGCGCGCGTTGCGCCACACCCTCATCCACGGAGACTCGCCCGCGGCACCGCCGACAGGCGTCGAGCCCGCCACCGAGTCATCCGGACGCCACGACCACTGCACCATGCGGAACACGCGCTCCGGATGGGGCATCAGGATGGTCGCACGGCCGTCCGCGCTCGTGTAGCCCGTCAGCCCGCCGGCAGAGCCGTTCGGGTTGGCCGGATAGTCCTCGGCCGGCGTCCCGTCGCCATTGACGAAGCGCAGCGCGCCGAGCGCGGCGGCGGCGTGCTCCGGCCGGTCGTGATCGACCCGCCCTTCACCGTGCGCGATCGCGATCGGCAGGCGCGATCCCGCCATCCCCGCGAGGAACAGCGAGGGCGATGGCAGGACCTCGACCGCGCCGAAGCGCGCCTCGAACTGCGCAGAGCGGTTCGCGCGGAACCGCGGCCAATGCTCGGCGCCGGGGATGATCGCCTTGAGCTGAGACAGCATCTGGCAGCCGTTGCACACCCCGAGCGTGAAGCTCGAGGGCCGCTGGAAGAAGGTCGCGAACTGCTCGGCCAGCGCAGCGTTGAAGAGAATCGTGCGGGCCCAGCCGGAGCCGCCGCCGAGCACGTCACCGTACGAGAAGCCGCCGCAGGCGACCAGGCCGGCGAAGTCGGCGAGCCTGTGACGGCCCTCGATCAGGTCGGTCATGTGGACGTCGTAGGCGTCGAATCCGGCCAGGTCGAAGGCGGCCGCCATCTCGATCTGGCTGTTGACGCCCTGCTCGCGCAGCACCGCCACCCGGGGGCGCACGCCCGTGGCGACGTAGGGCGCGGCGATGTCGTCGGCGGGATCGAAGCTCAGGTGCACCGACAGCGGCGGCTGGGCGCCCGCGCCGTTGCGCTCGAACTCCTCGCGCGCGCAGTCGGGATCGTCGCGCAGCGCGGCGATCCGGTAGGATGTCTCGCTCCAGGCCGACTGCAGCACCGCGCGGGACTCGCTCCAGACCTTTTTCGCATCGCGCCAGATCTCGATGGCGTCGCGGTCGTTGGGCTTGCCGACGACGTGGGACAGGCGCGAGAGTCCCGCCTCGCGCAGTGCGCCGAGCACCGCGTCGCGCTCGGCCTGCCTGACCTGCAGCAGCACGCCCGCCTCCTCGGCGAACAGCGCCTTCATGGTCAGCTCGTTACGCTGGACGGCGACCTGCTCGGGCCGGATCTTGAAGTCGCCCCAGTCGGCGGCATGCGGATCGATGGTCAGCATGTCGAGGTTGAGCGTCACGCCGCAATGGCCGGCGAAGGCCATCTCGCAGACGGTGGCGAAGAGGCCGCCGTCGGAGCGGTCGTGGACCGCGAGCACGCGGCCGGCCGCGGCCAGCGCCTGCACCACGCCGAAGGCGCGCGCCAGCAGCGACGGATCGGCCAGGTCGGGCACCGCGTCGCCGACCTGCTGCGTGACCTGCGCGAGCGCGGAGCCGCCGAGGCGATGACGCCCCTCGCCCAGGTCGATCAGGATCAGTGTCGTGTCCCCGAGATCGGTGCGCAGCTGCGGGGTGAGCGCGCGCCGCACGTCCGCGACCGGCGCCCAGGCGGTGACGATCAGCGAGGTGGGCGAGGCGACTTCACGCTGCGCGCCGTCCTCGCCCCGCCAGCGGGTGCGCATCGACAGCGAATCCTTGCCGACCGGGATGGCGATGCCCAGGGCGATGGAGAAGTCGCTCGCGGCCTGCACCGCGTCGTACAGGTCGGCGTCGTCGTCGGGCGTGCCGCAGGCGGCCATCCAGTTCGCCGACAGCTTGATCGCGTCGATGGCGGCGATGGGGGCGCCCATCAGGTTGGTGACCGACTCGGCGATCGCCATCCGTGCCGAGGCGGCGGCGTCGATCAC
>JAIYAG010000643.1 GCA_027489195.1 Burkholderiales bacterium
GAATACAAAAAGGTGGAGATGCTGCTGCACGACCCGACGGTCCTGGTGGGCGGCGGCGCTGCGCCGGGCCCCGTCTCCCAGCTCAACGCCGAGGTCTACCGGCCGCCGTACCTGTTCACCGCCTCCGGCGCGCCCGCGCCGCGGCCGCGGATCACCTCGGCCCCCGCGACGGTCGCCCACGGCGAGTCCTTCGTGGTCGCGATGAACACCACCGCCCCGATCAAGCGGGTCACGATGGTCCGCGCCGGCTCGGTCACGCATTCGCTCGACGTGGAGCAGCGCTTCCTCGAACTGCCCTTCCGGCAGAACGGCAATCACCTCGTCACGCAGCTCGACGCCGATGCGAACACCGCGCCGCCCGGCTGGTACATGGTGTTCGCGATCGACGCGGCCGGCGTGCCGTCGGTGGCGAAGATCGTGCAGGTGCAGGTGCCGCGCGCGACGGTGCCGGCTTCGGCGATCCTCGGCGCCTCGATCACGAGCTTCGCCGGCAACACCGCGATCGCGATGAACGGCAGCGCGGACGTGTCCAACGACGGCGCGCTGCGCCTGACGCCCGCGAAGATGGGTCAGGCCGGCTCGGCCTGGCACCGCTCGCCGATCACGCTGCTGCCGACGAGCTCGTTCGTGACCCGCTTCCAGTTCCGGATGGGCGGCGGCACGAACGGCGACGGCTTCGCCTTCGTCGTGCAGGGCAACGACACGATGGCGCTGGGCGGCGGCGGGGGCGCGCTCGGCTACGGCGGCATCGGGCGCAGCATCGCCGTCAAGTTCGACGCCTACCAGAACGCCGGCGAGCCGAACGACAACCACATCGCGGTGCTGGTGAACGGATCGATGGTCGCGATCGCACCGACCCCGGCCCCGTTCCGTCTCGCCGACAATGCGGTGCACACCGCCTGGGTGGTCTACGACGGCATCGGCAAGCGCCTGCTGATCAACCTCGAGCAGACCGCGACGAACGTCACCTCGACCTGGCCGGTCCTGACCGTGCCGATCGACCTGCCCGCGATCGTCGGCGATGCGATGCTGATGGGCTTCACCGCGGCCACCGGCGGGGCGGTGCAGGAGCACCGGATCGAGAACTGGTCCTTCAGCGCCGGCGTGGCCCCGGTGCCCGGCGCCGACAGCCTTCGGACCGACCGGATGCTGTTCCCGTGGCAGTCGCTGGTGTCCATCGGCGGGCAGTACTTCGCCCAGATGCAGCTCGACGGCAACTTCGTCGTCTACAGGAACGAACGCAGCGGTGCCCGCCCGCTGTGGGCGACGAACACCGACCGCACGCCGGGCGGCATGCTGCTGATGCAGGGCGACAACCACCTGGTGATGTACGACATCGGCGCCGGCCCGCGCTGGGCCTCCGGCACGATGAACAGCGGCGCGATGCGGCTCGACATGCAGAGCGACGGCAATCTGGTGCTCTACCGCGCGGACCACGTGCCAGTCTGGGCGACGGGGACCATGGGCCGATGATCAGCCTGCCGCGGGCCGCAACAGCGGCCCGCGCGGCGATCGCGCGGCGCGGGGTCGGCGGCCAATCGTCACGTCCGTGACGATCAGCGCCCGCCCGACTGCCGCGCGTCGACCCGCTCCATGTTCTCGAGCATCTTCAGCAGGTAGTGCAGCGTGTGGGTCGCGTCGCTGACCGAGAAGTCGCCGAGCACTTCCCGGTAGTAGTCGCGGATCTTGGGCTGCGCGAGCTCGGTCCACACCCGGCGCCCCGATGCGGTCATCGTGACCAGCCGCGAGCGCCGGTCCTGTCCGTCGGGTGCGACCGCGACATGCCCGTCGCGCTCCATCCGCCCGATCACGCCCGACAGGTTCTGACGGCTGACCATCAGGTAGCGGGCGAGATCGCCGATGCTGATGCCGCCGGCCGTCCGCTCGCGCGACAGCGCGCCGAGCACCGCCCACTGCTGCGTGGTCAGCCCCTCGGCCTCGACCGCGCGGCTGCCGGTTTTATGCAACATGTTTGCGCACTGGTAGAGCCGGAAGAACAGGCGGTTCGCCAGATCCAGCTTCACCGAGTCGGCATCTTCCTGTCGTTGCGCCGCAGCATTACGAAGCTTTCGCCCTGGCACTGCCATGTCCTCCCCCTTGCAGGCCCCGGTGACCTGCCGTACGATATGTCGCTATATTGACGTAAATGCAGGCCGGACGAAACCCCGGCCCCTGCACCGCACAGGAGGAGACACCATGGATCGATTCACCGGCAAGGTCGTCGTCGTGACCGGCGGAGGCGGCGGCATCGGCGGCGCCACCTGCCGCCGCTTCGGTGCGGCGGGCGCGCGGGTCGCGGTGCTCGACCAGAACCTGGAAACCGCACAGACCACCGCTGCCGCGGTGCGCGAGGCCGGTGGCACGGCCGCCGCGTTCCGCTGCGACATCACTGATCGTGCGAGCGTCGACGCGGCCATCGCCGGCGTGCGCACCGAGCTCGGCCCGATCGACGTGCTGGTCAACAACGCCGGCTGGGACATCTTCAAGCCGTTCACCAAGA
>JAIYAG010000242.1 GCA_027489195.1 Burkholderiales bacterium
CGGTCCTGCGCAGCGCGCATCCGCACACGCAGCAGCGTCCGGTCGCCGGACGGGAAGCGGGACGCCACGACCTCGACCGGGTCACCAGAACCGACGAGCCTCGCACGGACCTCGTCGCTGCGGCTGCCCGCACGCGCGCGCTCGAACAGGGCCTCGACGACCGGCCACGAGTCCGCCGCGAAGAGCAGCGCGACGCCGCGCCCCGCCAGCGCGGCCGGCGTCTCGCCGAAGCGCTCGGCGGCCGCGGGGTTGACCTCGCTCACCGTCATCGAACCGGCATCGACGATCAGCACCGGATCGGTCGCGACCTGGAACAGCAGCCGATAGCGCGACTCGGACTCGCGCCGCTTCCAGAGCTCGCGCTCCATCTGCTGCTGACCCTGCACGAAGCGCTGCTGGATGGCGGCGATCGCACGCAGGTCGCGGCCGGCGGCGACCACCGGGCCGGTGGGGCCCAGCCGCACCGCGGAGTACGCGATCGGCACGCCGACGCCCGAAGGCAGCAGGTGCGAGACCTCGCAGCGGCGCGCCACGCCGGTGACCGTGACCTCGTCGAGCATGCGGACGATCTTGCGGCGGGTCTGCTCGGTGACCGTGTCGACCCAGGAGCGTCCGACCCAGGAGGCGGCCGCAGGGGTCGGCGAATCCGCACCCACCGCGACGCTGCGGATCGTGCCGTCCAGGTCCACCACGAGCGCGATGTCGCTCGAGACCGTGACGAAGGCTTCGGCGAGCTCGGGCGCGAATGCGCCCAAGCTTCCGGAGGAGATTTCACCGGTGCCGCGCTGGATCAAGAAGAGTCCTTCAGTGTGCGCGGGGCCCCGCGGCCGGTGAGGCAGGCGGGGTCTCGTGGGGAGAGAGAGGCCTGACGAATTCGTCAAACAGGTGTCCTGGACACACTGTCAGGTTCATTGTAGACCTTGTCCGCGCACAAGCAAGGTAAATCGGCGCAGGAGAGGCGGCCGTCGTCTCGAAGGGCGGGTCCGACGGCCAGGCGGCAGCGCCGACGACCGCTCAGCCGAGCGTCTCGACGGAATGCGTCTGGTTCGTGTAGATGCACAGGTCGCCGGCGATCGCCAGCGCCTTGCGGACGACCTGCTCGGGGGGCAGGTCCGAATTCTCGAGCAGCGCGCGGGCCGCCGCCTGCGCATACGGGCCGCCCGAGCCGATCGAGATCAGGCCGAACTCGGGCTCGAGCACGTCGCCGTTGCCGGTGATGATCAGCGAGTGCTGGGTGTCGGCGACGGCGAGCATCGCCTCGAGGCGGCGCAGCATCCGGTCGGTGCGCCAGTCCTTGGCAAGCTCGACCGCGGCGCGCAGCAGGTGGCCGGAATGCTTGTCGAGCTTGGCCTCGAAGCGCTCGAACAGGGTGAACGCGTCGGCCGTGCCGCCCGCGAATCCGGCGAGCACCTTGTCGTGGTGCAGGCGGCGGGTCTTGCGCGCGCTGGACTTGACGACGATGTTGCCGAGGGTGACCTGGCCGTCGCCGCCGAGGGCGACCTGCGCGCCGCGGCGGACGGAGACGATGGTGGTGCCGTGGAACTGTTCCATCGCGCGATCGTAGCGCGAATCGGCGGAGACCCTCGGTGCCCCGGCCGGGCTGCGCGCGCCTACTGGCGGCGCAGCCGGATCTCGGCGAGGTCGGGAATGCCCATCACGGCCAGCAGCGCGGCCACGACGTGGTTCAGGTCCTTGAAGACCAGGTACTTGCCGCCGGTGCGCAGCGCGACGACCTCGTTCAGCAGCTCGCCGGCGGCCACGAAATCGACCCGCCGCAGCCGGCTGCAGTCGATGACCACCTCGGCCCGATCGGCCGCGTACTCGCGCAGTGCGCCCAGGGCGACCTGGGCACGACCGGCCAGCTCGCCGACCAGCGCGAAGCTCTCGGGACCGGCGCTGAAGCCGCCGTCGCCGGCGGCCCGCGATGCGGACGACGCATCGGCCTCGGCGGTCGCGGTCCCGGGCGCGGTGGTGCGGATCGACGGCGGCATGGGCTCCCAGGCGGGCGGCGAGACCTCGTAGGTCACGCAGTAGTCGATCGACAGGTCGTCGAAGACCTGCTGGCGCCCGAGCAGCCGCAGGAGCGCGAGCTGCAGCAGCCAGCACGCCTCGGACGCGTCGCGGCGGCCGGGCTCGATGCTGGGGGCGAGCGCATCGAGCAGCGCCTCGGCGCCCTGCACGAGCAGCTCGCGCTGGCCGCGCTCGAAGACCGTCATCACACGCAGCAGCAGGTCGGCGCCGAGCGCGTCGACGCTGCGGACCCCGGCGACGTCGAGCAGCACCGTGCGATGGCGCTGTGCGTTGCGCTGCAGCTGCTCGAGCTGCTTGATCGACTGCGCATCGAGCGTCGCGCCCAGGCTCACCGCGGCGGGCACGCCGCCGGCGGCCGCACGGTCGGGCTCGGGCGGCGGGGCGACCGTGTCGTCCCAGGTCGGCGGCGAGGTCTCGAAGCGGGCGCTGAAGTCGATCGCGAGGCTCTCGAAGTCTTCCTTGCGGCCGATCGCCTGGTACAGGTCGAAGAGCAGCGACCAGGCCTGGCGCGCCTGGCCGGCGA
>JAIYAG010000189.1 GCA_027489195.1 Burkholderiales bacterium
ACGACGAAGTTGATCGGTCGCTCGCGCGGCGACTGTCCGAGCGAGGGCGGCGCCACGGCGAAGGCCAGCACGCCCGGAATCGCCAGCAGCTTGGGCTGCAGCTCCTTGACGATGTCCTGGACGCTGCGCGTGCGGTTGTCCCAGTCGGTCAGGCGCCAGAACGCGATGCCCTGGGCGACCGTGGGATTGCCGGCGATCACGAAGGCGCGGTCGATCTCGGGGATGCTGCGGGCGATGCCCTCGAGCTGGCGGCCGTACTTCTCGGTGTAGCCGATCGAGGCGCCGTCGGGGCCGTTGATGATCGAGACGATCGTGCCGCGGTCCTCGACCGGCGACAGCTCCTTCTTCATGCCGATCCACAACGCATAGCAGGCGTAGGCCACGGCGAGGTAGGCGATCAGCACCAGCCAGCGGTTGCGCAGCGTGAAGCGCAGCACCGCTCTGTAGCCGCGGGTCATGCCGTCGAGCACCGCCTCGATCGCGGTGCCGATGAAGGTGCGCTTGCCGTGCGGCTTGAGCAGCCGGCTGCACATCATCGGCGACAGCGTGAGCGCGATGAAGCCCGAGACGATCACCGCGCCGGCCAGCGTCAGCGCGAACTCGACGAACAGCCGCCCGATGCGGCCCGGCGTGAACGCGACCGGCGCGTAGACCGCGGCCAGCGTCAGCGTCATCGCGACGACCGCGAAGCCGACTTCCTTCGTGCCACGGAACGCCGCGGCCATCGGGGACATGCCGTTCTCGATGTGGCGGTAGATGTTCTCCAGCACCACGATCGCGTCGTCGACCACCAGGCCGATCGCCAGCACCAGCGCGAGCAGGGTCAGCGTGTTGATCGAGAAGCCCGCGGCCAGCATCAGCGCGAAGGTGGTGATCAGGCAGACCGGGATGGTGACCAGCGGGATGATGCTCGCGCGCAGCGAGTGCAGGAACAGGAAGATGACCAGCGCCACCAGCACCACCGCCTCGGCGATGGTCTTGTAGACCGACTTGATCGCGCGGTCGATGAAGACGGTGTTGTCGTTGGCGATCTGGATGGTCAGGCCGGGCGGCAGGTCGCGCTGGATGTTGGGCAGCTCGGCGCGCAGCGCGTCGGCCAGCACCAGCGGGTTGGCGGTGGCCTGCTTGACCACGCCGACCGAAATCGCGTCGCGGCCGTTCAGGCGCACGATCGAGCGTTCGGTGCGCGGCGCGATGCCGACCTTGCCGATGTCGCGGATGCGGACCGGGTAGTTGTTGACGGTCTTGACGACCACGTCCTCGAACTGCCCGGCGCGCTGCAGGTCCGTCTGCGAGACGACGGTGAACTCGCGCTGCGTGCTCTCGATGCGGCCCGACGGGATCTCGACGTTCTGCCGGCGCAGCGCGTCCTCCACGTCCAGGGGCGTCAGACGGTAGGCGGCGAGCCGGTCGGGGTCGAGCCAGATCCGCATCGAGTACGCGCGCTCGCCGAAGATCCGCACATCGGCCGCGCCCGGCAGCGTCTGCACGCGCGGCTTGACGTTGCGGTTCACGTAGTCCGACACGTCGAGCGGGCTCATCGTGTCGCTGGAGAACGCCATCCAGATGATCGGGTTCGCGTCGGCCTCGACCTTGGCGATCACCGGCTCGTCGGCATCCTGCGGCAGGCGCTGGCGCACGCGCGCGACGCGGTCGCGAACGTCGGCAGCCGCCGAGTCGGCGTCGCGCTCGAGCCGGAAGCGCACGGTGATCTGGCTCTGCTCGGGCCGGGAGATGGAGGTCAGCACGTCGACGCCCTCGATCCCGGCGATCGAGTCCTCGAGCGGCTTGGTGACCTGCGATTCGATGATCTCCGCCGAGGCGCCGGTGTATCGGGTCTCGACGTTGACGACCGGCAGGTCGATCTTGGGGTATTCCCTCACCGAGAGGCGCTGGTAGCTCACCACGCCCAGCAGCATCAGGACGAGGGACAGCACCGTCGCGAAGACGGGGCGGCGGATGCAGATGTCGGACAGGACCATGCCGAGCCTCCGGCGGAACCGGGTTGCTTACTTCGACGCTGCGGGCGCGGGGGCGCCCGCGGCAGCAGGCGCATTCGAGGCGACCGGGGCGGCTGCCGGTGCACCGGCAGCCGGGGCAGCGGGTGCGCCGCCCGGAGCGGCCGCGGCCATCGGCGCGTCGCCCTTCGGTGCGCCGACCGAGCCGGGGCCCGCAGGCCCGCCGGGCCCGCCGGCGCCACCCGGGCCGCCCGTCGGCCGACGGTTCGGATCGATCACCCGGATCTCCTGGCCGTCGCGCTGCAGCCGCAGCTGGCCCGCGGTGACGACCAGGTCGTCGAACGCGAGGCCCGACAGCACCTCGGCGCGCGCGTCCCGGCGCAGACCGATCTCGATCTTCGTGCGCACCGCCTTGCCGGCATCGATCTTCCAGACGAAGGTGTCCGCGCCCTGGGAGATCACCGCCTCCTCGGGAATCGTCAGCGCCTCGGCGTTCGCGCGCACCACCACGCGGGCCCGCGCGAACATGCCCGAGCGCAGCGCGCCGTCCGGGTTGGCGAGCTTGCCGCGCGCCAGCAGCGAGCGGCCATTGGCATCGATCTGGGCATCGATCGCGGCGATCGTCGCCTTGAAGGTCTTGCCCGGCATCGAGTCGAAGGACAGCTGCGCGATCTGCCCGACCTTGACGCTGCCGAGGTAGCGTTCGGGCATGCGCAGGTCGACCTTCATCGTGGCGATGTCCTCGATCACCGCGAGGTCGGCGCCGTCCTTCACGAAGTCGCCCGGGCTCACGTTGCGCAGACCCATCACGCCGGAGAACGGCGCCCGGATCTCGGACTTGGCCAGCCTGGCCTCGGCCAGCCGCAGCTTGGCCTCCTGGATCTTCAGGTTCGCCGCGGCCTGGTCCTTGGCGCTGGCGGACACGAAGTTGCGTTGCGCGAGCTCGACGGTGCGCTCGTAGTTGGCACGCGCCAGCGCGAGCTCGGCACGCGACTGCTCGGCCTCGGCGGCCGCGACCGACGCGTCGAGCGCGATCAGGGGCGCGCCGCGCTGCAAGCGTGCACCGTCGCTGAAGCCGACCCGCTCGATGCGGCCGGCCACCTCGGAACGCAGGGTCACGGTCTCGTTGGCGCGCAGCGAGCCGACAGCAACCACCTCGTCGGCCAGGGGCCGCCGGTCGACCTTGGCGACCTCGACGCCGACCGGGCCCCGAGGTCCGCCGGGTCCGCCAGGTCCGCCAGGTCCGCCGGGTCCGCCGGGTCCGCCACCGCCCTTGCCGTCGGCGCCCTTCGCATCGGCGCTCTTGCCGTCGGGCCCCTTGGCCTCCCCGCCCTTCGCGTCGCCCCCCTTGCCGTCGCCGGGAGCGCCGCCCTTCACTTCGAAACCGGTCGCCGCGGGGTTCTTCTGGTAGGTGTACGCATACCACCCGAGGCCGCCGAGGCCAACGGCCGCGACCACGGTGTAGATCAACTTGACGTTCATGGGGAGTCCGAGGCGAGTCGCGCGAACATAGCACGACCCCCCACGGATCCGGCGGAACGCAGCGTTACACTTTCCGGTTCGCCAGGCATTCCCTCACGCTTCGG
>JAIYAG010000132.1 GCA_027489195.1 Burkholderiales bacterium
ACGCGATGCGGGCCCGCTGGGAGGGCGAGGTGATCGGCGGGTGCGTGCTGCGGCCGTGAGTCGGGCGATGCTCGGGACGCGCCGAGGGGTCAGCCGCGCCGGTCGAAGGCCGAGAAGTGGTTCGCCAGGTGCATCGCGTGCGCCCGCTCGTAGTCGTCGCGCGACAGCGCGCCGTACGCGAAGTGCGGCCGCAGCGGGCCGCTGAAGGCCGCGAAGTCCTGCACCGCGCGGCGCAGCCGGGCCACCGCGGCCTCGACCTCGACGGCCTCGAGCGCGGGCGCGCCCGGGATCGGTTCGCCGAGGTCGTGCGACATCCGCCCGCGCCACGAGAACACCGCGAACGCCGCCGCGCCCGCGGTGCGCTGGAACAGCGCCGACTTCTGCTGCGGGAAGCCTGTCATCGAGAACTCGATGCTCTGCGCGCAATGCACGAGCGTGCGTGCCCAGTCGAACGCGGTGGGCGGCGGCAGCGGCTCGGGGCGGCCGAGCCGATCGAGCTCTCGCATCGCATCGGCGAGCGTGGCGAAGACGAGCGCGCGGTCGCCGGCGGACTGCGCGCCCGCGGGCGCCGCGGCGAGGACGATCGCCGCACCGGCGGCGGCGCCGTGCGTCAGCACGGTCCGACGCGACCGGACGAGGGACGGATTCATGAAGCAGGCTCCTGTGCGGCGCGAGCCTAGCATGGCCTCGCCGCTGCGCCCGCGGGCCCTCGGGCATCCGTTCGAACCGATCGGCACACCCACCGCTTGACGCCCCTGCCGGGCCTGCCGACACTCGCCGCAGGCCGCGCCGGCCCGCCCGAGCCTCGGGCGCGCGCACCGCGCGGCGACGGGGAGACTCCACGATGGCCGGCAAGGCGCTCCAGGGCGTGCGCGTGCTCGAGCTCGGCAGCCTGATCGGTGCGCCGTTCTGCGGCACGCTGATGGCCGAGTTCGGCGCGGACGTGATCAAGGTCGAGGATCCGGAGGTGGGCGACATGTCGCGCCACCTCGGGCAGGCGGTCGACGGCACCGGCCTGATGTTCGCCTCGCTCGGGCGCAACAAGCGCTGCGTGACGCTCGACCTGCGCCGCCCCGAGGGCCAGGCCGTGCTGGCGCGGCTGGCCGGGACCTGCGACGTGGTGATCGAGAACTTCCGCCCGGGCACGCTCGCCGCCTGGCACCTCGACTACGCGACCCTGTCGAAGGACCATCCGCGTCTGGTGATGGCCCATGTCTCGGGCTTCGGGCAGACCGGCCCCTACCGCGACCGCCTCGCGTTCGACCGGATCGCCACCGCGTTCTCGGGCCAGGACTTCATCACCGGCTTTCCCGGGAACCCGCCGACCCGCCCGGGCGGCGCGCTCGCCGACTACATCACCGGCATGTTCTGCACGATCGGCGTGCTGGTGGCGCTGCACCACCGCGACCAGGTGAGCGGCCGCGGCCAGGAGATCGACCTCGCGCTGTACGAGGGCATCCTGCGGCTCGCCGGCTCGATCGAGGCGTACGACCTGCTGGGCACCGTGCCGCAGCGCCTGGGCAACGCGAACCCGGCGATCGCGCCCGCCGAGACCTTCCGCTCGCGCGACGGCCACTGGCTGTCGATCAACGGCGGCACCGACAACGTGTGGAAGCGTCTGCTCGTGCTGATGGGCCGCGAGGACCTCGGCACCGACCCGCGCTTCGCCACCGCGCGGGCCCGCGCGACGCACCAGGCCGAGGTCAACGCCATCGTGGGCGCATGGACGGCGGGCATCGACCTCGAGCCGCTGCTCGACGCCCTCGAGCGCGAGTCGGTGCCGGCAGCGAAGGTCAACAGCATCGCCGACGTGGTCGCCGATCCGCATGTGCAGGCGCGCGGCAACGTCGTGCGCGCGGTGCTCGCATCGGGGCGCGAGTTCCTCACCAGCGGCGTCGTGCCCAAGCTGTCGGAGACGCCGGGCTCGATCGAGTTCGTCGCGCCGGCGCTCGGTGCGCACACCGACGAGGTGCTGCGCGAGCGGCTCGGGATGAGCGACGACGAGATCGCCGGGCTGCGCCGCGAACGCATCGTCTGACGCACATCGGACGCCCGCCGGGCCGAGCCTACGGGTACGGCGAGCCCATCGCCTCGAACACCTTCAGCGCCGCGTACGCGTCGTTCGCCGCGTAGAGCAGCTGCTGGGGGGTGAGCCTCGCCGCGCCCCAGTTCGAGGTGGTGACCGACTTCGACTTGGTCAGCCGCCGGCCCAGCACCACCGCGACCGCCGCCTTCGCGCCGAGCGCCTGCTTGTGGCCGAGGCTGCGCAGCACCTGCGACACCTCGACGCTCGCGTGCAGACGCGTGTGCAGCTTGTGCTCGAGCGGGCCGCGGTCCGAGTCCAGGCCGAAGCCGACCTTGACGATCGCCTCCGATTCCAGCACCTCGCGCAGGAACGCGATCGGGGTCCGGTCGTTCACCTGCACGATGAAGCCCTGCTCGGCGGTGGCGAACTGGATCACGTGCGGGCCGTCGCGCACCGCGTCGCGGGTGAAGGTGGGCTTGGACTCGGTGTCGAAGCCCACGAAGCGCGCCCGGGTCATCGCGCGCAGCGCGGCCTCGGCCTGCTCGGCGGTCTCGACGACGACGATGCGCTCGAGCGGCAGCGGATCGAAGGGCGGCAGCTCGGCGATCTGCTCGCGGGTCGGCCGCTCTCGGAACGCGGGGCCGGTTCGGCGGTGGCGGTTCGGGGGGGCGGCGCTCATCGGGTCGGGGGTGGGGGTGGGTGCGGCGGGTGCGGCGGGTGCGGCGGGTGCGGCGGGGGCGGTGGGTGCGGTGGG